>DASVOT010000365.1:0-4293 GCA_036383235.1 Chryseosolibacter sp. | reverse complement strand
CCCACGATTCCCCTGAGAGCACCATGTCGAATTGAAGATGGGAATTATAGGGTGGATCCTTAACCCCGCCGACAACTTCACAAGCGGTTCGCTCCGATCCGCGCATCATAATTTTTCCGATGGGATCCTCGCCGGCGAAATAACGCTTCGCTGCCGATTCGGTGATCACCAGTTTGTTCGGCCCTTTCAGGAATGAGTCCGGGTTTCCCTTCACTACCGGGAAAGAGAAAAATTTAAAGAAGTTCGAGTCGGCTACAAGCATCGAGCTTTCGGTAAAGTACTTGTCACCGAAGCCCATGGGCATCGTGCGCCACTGCCCAAACCGCACGACCTCGGCCACCTGGGGGATTTCCTTTTGCATGGCATCGGCCAGCGGCGCGCAGCTCACCGCCATCTCGAAGGAATTGCCCTGGAGCCGGCCCGAGAAACCCACGCGGTACATCTGTTCAACATCCGGGTGCATGCGGTCGTAGCTGAGCTCGTCTACTATGTAGATGATGATGATCATCGTAGCGGCAATTCCGATACTCAGGCCCGTAATGTTGATAGCGGAATAACCCTTTTGCCTCAGCATGATCCTGAGGGCGGTCTTGAAATAATTTCTGATCATAGTTTGCTGACTGACTTGACTGGCGAGCGCTATACAGCGATTATGAGACCATCTCCGTGCAAACGCTGGAATTTTTTCATTTTACGGTTTTTGCGTGGATCCGGGCGTTTTTCTTGTACTCATGTAAAGCCGCCAAATCTGCACTTGTTCAGATCAGAACATGCCCGTCCGTTACCGGACGGCCGTGGATTTCAATATACCCATTTTATATACTCCTTATTTAATGAGAACCCGGCCACCGGACATGTCAGCTGATTTTTATAGTTTTATCGCGCATGGCCGGCCACTCAAGTCTTATTGCCGGCGGCCTGCTATCGTTTAACTTATCCCATGCAATTATTATGGAGTACAGGCAGCTTGGCGGTTCGGGGTTAAAGGTACCGGTGCTTTCGTTTGGAACGGCAACGTTCGGGGGCAGCAACGGGTTTTTCAAAGCATGGGGCAGCACGCAGGGGGAGGAGGCCGCCCGCCTTGTAGACGTGTGCCTGGATGCAGGCGTAAATCTGTTCGACTGCGCCGATGTTTACTCCGACGGTCTGGCGGAAGAAATTTTCGGCAAAGCGATTCGCGGAAAGCGCGACCGGGTATTGATATCGACGAAGGGCACTTTCCCCGTCGGCAATGGACCGAACGAGGTGGGATCGTCCCGCTATCATCTCCTGAGGACATTTGAAGCCAGCCTGCGGAGGCTGAACACCGACTACATCGACATCTACCACATGCACGGGTTCGATGGCAATACGCCCATAGAGGAGACGTTGCGAACCCTGGACGATCTGGTTCGGGCCGGCAAGGTACGCTACATTGCCTGCTCGAATTTCTCCGGCTGGCACTTGATGAAATCGCTCGCGATATCCGACCGGTATGGCTGGAGCCGGTATGTTGCCCACCAGGTGTATTACTCTCTTATCAGTCGGGAATACGAGTGGGAGCTGATGCCCCTCGCCCTTGATCAGAACGTCGGCGCCCTGATCTGGAGTCCGCTTGCCTCGGGATTGCTGACCGGAAAATACAAGCGAGGTCAACCGCCTCCGCGCGAGGCTCGTGTGACCCAGGGCGGAAGCCCTGTTCCCTCCTCCGTCATTTCAGAAGAATTGTTGTATACCGTGCTGGATGTCCTGATGGAGATCTCGCGCGAGACGGGAAAGTCTGTTTCACAGATCGCGCTGAACTGGTTGTTGCAGCGGCCCGGTGTTTCAAGCCTTGTTATCGGGGCGCGAAGCGAGACGCAGCTGCGGGAAAACCTGGGAGCGACAGGCTGGGATCTCACCCTTACCCAGGTCAGGAGACTGGATGCCGCAAGCGAGCGTGAACCCATCTATCCCTACTGGCATCAGCGCCAGAAACCCGTGCTGAACACGGCGCCTCGCCTGTACGACCGTGCGCGCATGGCTGACCGCTGACCCGTTTGCCCTGCCTCCACCTTTAGTGCGCACGATGCTTGGTCGCTGGAAAGAATTGTGTGAATTTTATGGCTTATTTTTGAATCCAAATCGGCAGCACGGTTGCCGGAATATTTTGAAATATGAAATTCAGGAAGTTCGGTAATACAGGCGAATTGCTTTCCGCTATCGGCCTGGGGTGCATGGGCATGAGCCACGCCTATGGCCAGACCGATGACCAGGAATCGATCGCAACACTGCACCTTGCTCTTGATCTTGGAATCAATTTCTGGGACACCGCTGACATGTACGGCAATGGCAAGAATGAGGAACTTATTTCGAAAGTACTGGCGCCCAACCGCGGGAACGTGTTTATCGCGACGAAATTCGGATTTCAATGGCGCGAAGACGGAACAAATTTTTTCGACGGCTCCCCGGCCTATATGAGAACCGCTGTCGAGAAAAGTCTCAGGCGCCTGAAGATTGAAACGATCGATCTTTACTATTCCCATCGCATCGACGCGAAGATTCCGGTTGAAGAGACCGTCGGCGCCATGGCCGAACTGGTGAAAGCGGGAAAGGTGCGCTACCTGGGCCTATCAGAATGCTCCGCCGCCACCTTGCGCAGGGCCCATGCCGTTCACCCGATCGCCGCGCTGCAAAGCGAATACTCACTTTTGACAAGAGATGTGGAGAGGGAGATCCTGCCCGCATGTCGCGAGCTGAAGATCGCGTTTATCCCTTACAGTCCGCTCGTGAGAGGCCTCATTACCGGAACGATCCAGGGAAAGGACGAACTGCCACCCGGCGATTTCCGGCGAACATTGCCCAGGATGCAGGACAAGCACTGGGAAAACAACCGGCAACTTTCGGCGGAATTCACGTCCTTCGCCAACGAAAAAAACTGCACGGCCGCGCAGCTTGCGCTCGCGTGGGTTCTGGCCCAGGGGAATGACCTGATTCCGATACCGGGCACGAAGAAAAGGAAATACCTGAATGAGAATGCCGCCGCAGTCGATATCCGCCTGGGCAAGACCGACCTGGAACGGATCGATGCCCTTCTCAAGAAATACCCTGACACGGGGCAACGGCTACCCGAAGGTCCGATGAAGCTTGTAAACCGTTGACAGTTCGACCGCCCATGTTTCCGGGAGAAGCCAAACTGCACGATAACACCCGTGACGCTTCGTTTAAAAATTGTTTTTGGAATCCGATCCTTCATTTTAGTCCTGTCATTAAAATCTCTTTCGCCGCTATGACTCATTCATTTTTTTCGCCGCGCGTGTTTTCCGCATTGATACTTTTGTCGGCGTTTTGCCTGCCGGAGGGAAAAGGTGCTTTCGCCCAGCAGCCGGCACCGCTGACATTGCGTGTTGCGCTCGAGATGGGCGTTCAAAATCACCCCGCGATACGGGCGAAGCAAAACTACCTCAGTTCGGCTGAAGCGCTGACCAGGAATGCGCGGGCTGAATACTTGCCGAATGTGATTCTTTCTGCGCAGCAAAACTATGGAACGATCAACGGACAGTATGGGCCGCTCGGTGCGGCTGGTCCTCCCGGTCTGGCTTCGGCGGGCCCGGCCTACCCGGAACAAAACTGGAATGCCGCGTTCGGCGCCGCATACATACTAGGAGTTAATTGGGAATTTTTTTCTTTTGGCCGGACTCGGTCGCGGATTGGTCTCAGCCGGGAGCAGGTTGGCAGAGATTCGGCGGACCTTGAGCAGACGCGGTTTGTTCACCAGGTGAAGATTGCTTCGGCGTATCTGAATCTGCTGGTCGCGCGTCAGCTGGTGGAGAGCGGCGAATCGAACCTCGAACGGGTGCGGATTCTTTCTCGTTCGGTTAAGGCGCGTACGTTGTCGGGCCTCAATCCCGGCGTGGATTCAGCTCTTGTCAACGCGGAGGTTTCGCGGGCGAAGCTGGCGCTCATCGATTTTGTAAACAACGCGCAGAACGCAGAGCAACAGCTTGCCGGATTGTTAAACGTGAGCGCGGCAGACCCGCTGATCCCCGACACCCTGTACTTTTCGAAACTTCCGGACACCGATTCGGGCGCGCCCGGCCTGGCAGGAAATCCCCAGTTGACGTTTTACGAGCAACGTATTCGCTATGCGCGACAGTTGACGGAGGTAACCAGGAGAAGCATGAGGCCCGCCCTTTCGCTGTTTGCGGTTTACCAGGCGCGCGCATCCGGTTTTACGAACGCCTATAATGCAGAAACCCTCGCAGGCTACAGCTCGCGATACCAGGATGGAATTGACCCCACCCGTTATAACTACGTCGCCGGTGTGAGCCTGAC
>DASVOT010000364.1:0-2904 GCA_036383235.1 Chryseosolibacter sp. | reverse complement strand
AAAGGTTGTCGAGGATGACTTGCGGTTGCCCGTGCTTCAGCCACTCCTTTTCATCGCCACCGATACCATGCAGTAGGTACAATACCGGATATTTGCTCTTTTTAGAAAATCCCGGGGGAGTGTAAACGAGCGTTTTGCGCCTGACCCCTACTGTCCGCGAGTCGTAATACGCCGTGTCGATCTTCCCATGGGGAATCGTATTGCGGACGGCATCAAATCCTTCCGAGGCATGTTCCACTATCTGTGCCTTGGCAACAGCAGCTGCCGCCAGCACGAAAAACAACATTACCGTAGATTTCATATATAATTTTTCTTGTTTGCAAATCAGCGAGCCCCGTGCGTGAAGTAGCTTGTTCGGTCCCCGTTTCTTCCCGAGAATCACGCTCCGCACCGAATCTCAAAACGTCAACGCCGATCACCGCGATGGGCGCCGGTGCCCAAGGGTAGGCGGTGATGCGCCACGTTCCAATTTAGCCGGCTAAAAAGCCAAAAACAAACGTTGGTGTGGAAAAGTGGCGATTTTACACTTATTTTTTTCGAGGGGAGTACGGTTTAACGCTTAGAATGATTGATGCACTTACGCAGGCTTACAAAAGCTGAGATGCTGCACGTCTTGATTGAATGCATTGACCTTATTAACGCACGCATTTTGCCCAAGGCGTTGAGCGTCCTGTCGCAGGCGCCCACATCGAGGCACGCACAAACCTTATTCCTTTAGTAGCACAACGTCATCCCACAGGCCAACCTTATTCCCTTATCGTCGGGGTATGCCTTTTGCCAGTCACTGCGGGCTGGCGTGCAGGGTGTCATCGGTTTGTTCCCCGGGCTGATTGCGCAGGTCAATAAGCGAATAAGGTTGAGAAAGCAGCGCGAGCATTCTCTACTAAGGCAATAAGATTTGCGTGTGCGTCGTGAATGCTTTTCACCTTGAAGCCATGTTCAGCGGACAAAAATGATCGTATTGTCAACTGTCAATTGCCCGTTGTCAATTTCATTTGCGCACCTGTGTATCTTCGCGATGACTCTTGCGAAATCAGCTTTTCGGTAACAAATAGGGACTGCCCGAAAATGCGAGGAATGATCAGGTGGCGAGGAGACTCAAGGGCCTACTTGTCCGGTGAGTTCAGACCGGATCGTACGCCTATCTTTCCAATTTTGTTGAAGAAGTGAAGCGGTCACAAAACTCTTTCCCTCGGATGAGGGAAGGAGTCTCTCCCCGCATACCTTTCCGCGCCGGCAAACCAGCTTCGCCCGCCGCTCCTAATAATCACTCGGAAACTTCAAAATCATCTTCCACCTGCTTCCAAACATCTTCCAGACATGGGTGAATTTGTGAGGGGCGGGCCGGACAGAAGTTTTGTTGAGATCTACCAATGAAGTATGATCGACACCGTTGACATACACGAACCCGTCCACCAGCCTCACACTTTCGATCACTCTGATAAAAACGGCATAATAGGGCAGAGGCGACGACGCAGACTCAGGGATGACCTTATTGGCTTTGAAAATGCCCACGCTAAAGTCCGTAGCCCAAAGTTGCTTCAATGCTGCTGTGTCGCGATCATAAAGAGCATCGCGCTCCGCGCCTTCCAGGAGAGACACCTCGTGCTCAAACGTGTAGTCACCGGCAACCGGATAAACTGTTCCACCGGTTCCCTGCGCGACACGATAGGTAAATCGATTATTCGGCTGTGCGCCAGCTCCTGAGGTATCCGACACTATATTCTGCGCCTTCAGCCTCAGTCCAGCCGGCAGGAAGACTAAAAAGAACAACGCGAAAGCGAAAAAAGGTAAGGATCGCATGACGAAATGTTTACGGTTAAGTCAGAACCCGCCCAGTGATTGAATTTACTTAAAAAAACGAAATACTTCAATATCTTTCAATATATATTGAAAGTTCAATAACTTTAGCATACCTTTACCGTATACGCATACAGCAATGAGATTAAACGAAGCAAAAAGCCGGTTTATTCAAGCCTGGGGCACCCTGGGCTCCAAATGGGGCATCAATCGCACAATGGCACAGTTGCACGCGCTTTTAATGGTGTCTCCCGACGCGATGAGCGCCGAACAGATGATGGAAGAATTGAACGTCTCACGCGGTAATGTGAACATGAACATCCGGGAACTGATAGATTGGGGGCTTGTAGAAAAGATACACAAGCCAGGTGACCGGAAAGAATACTTCCGGGCAGATAAAGATATCTGGAAGATAACCAAGCAGGTCGCGAAGGAACGCAAGAAAAGAGAGCTCGAGCCGATTATCAAAGTGCTCGAGCAGGTAAGCGACGTAGAAGGCGACAAAAAGGACAAGAACGTAAAAGCATTTCTTGAGAGCATCCAGGGAATCAGGCGCATGGCCAATAACGCCGATAAAACCCTTGACACGATGATAAAAGCGGAGGAAAACTGGTTTTTTGGGGGCATCCTGAAATTGTTTAAGTAATTTTTTTTAACCCAACATTACAATACGTCTTGAACGTTCTGAAACTACGGTTATGAAATCACTCGATAGCAAACTGATCATCTACGACAGTAATTGCAAAGTCTGCTCTTCGCTGCGCGATGTCGTTCTCAGGCTAACCGCAATTCCCGAAGAAAAGATAAAGGCGTTCAGGGACCTTAGCCCTCAATGGAACGCTCATGTCGACCCGCAGCGCTTCAAAAACGTGATGGCATTGATCGACACCGCAGGTGGCGAGACCATCTATGGAGCGGAGGGCGTAGCCTATATCTTTGCGACTCAATATAAGCTCGTTGATTTCCTGCTGAGCTTCAGGCCAATCTTCAGGCTATTCTGCCTCATCTACAACATCCAGGCATATAACCGCTACATCATCGCTACGCCTAAGAGCAAATTCGCCTGTGACTGCTTTCCCGATCGGGTAGTCAAATACAGGATCG
>DASVOT010000363.1:0-3296 GCA_036383235.1 Chryseosolibacter sp. | reverse complement strand
GACCTGATCCGGACTTTCCCTTCCCACAAAGACGCACCGCTATGGAAAGGCATGATCAAAAAGTATTCGCGTGATTACCTGATGTGGATGTCGCGGAAGAACAGCTTTGGCATTGTACCTTTCGGTCTTTATGCAAACCAGGATCCGGGCGGAAACAGGAGGGCCGGCAAGTATTGGTACCGTTATTTCATGCAACATGAGCAAAGCTGGTGGGTGGGTGTCAATTCGAATCTGGCGTCGTCGGGGATTGGGGTCCTGAAGGCCGCGCGGGTACTGAACGATCCGGAACTAAAAGCCCTCGCGCAAAGACAACTGGACTGGATTACCGGCGTGAATCCGTTCAACAGCTCGACCATCGAAGGCGTTGGTTATAACCAGCCGAAGCATTTTCCGGGGAGCACGTTCAAGCCGCAGACGCCTGTCCTGCCCGGGGCGGTCTTGAACGGTCTGGGTGGAGATCACGAAGATCAAACCGCCATCGGAAACGGCGACTGGCAGATATCGGAGTATTGGACACCGATGGTTGCGTACACGGTATGGCTGATGGCTGAGCTGTCTGGTGGAGGCTGACTACCTGGCAACCCGTTAATGCGGCCGCCAAGGCAGGCGGCACAAAGAATAAATATGAATCACTGGTAACCTGATCTAACCTATGAAAGATGTTATGATGCATTCCGTTTTCAATTGTTCAACGACCGCTCAAAGGACGCCGGGCCGTGCGCACCTAACGGCTCTGATCTTTTGTGCTCTCTCTTCATTGTCTGCCATCGGACAGAAGCCGGCCGCGACGCCAGCATTCAGGGCTTCCGTTGTGGAGATCAACATCACGCCGGAGGAGCCCCAGAACCTCGTCGGTTATGGCCCGCGGAATTCCACGGGGACCCATGACCCGATCTTTCACAAGATCGTCGCCCTTGACGACGGAACCACTCAGTTCTTCCTGGTATCCACCGATATCTGCCTGGTATCGCCGGCCGAGTATGACAAGGTCACGGCAAAACTTCAGAAACTTTACGGGATCGATCCTCTGAATGTATGGTGGTCGGTGACCCACACCCACTCCGCGCCGGAAGTAGGACCTCCCGGGATGTACGCGGTCTACCTGGCCGACCGGGTAGTGAAGGTGGAGCCTGCCTATACCGAATGGATGGAACAAAAGCTCATTGATGGCATCAAGGAGGCCCGAGAAAAGCTTGCTCCTGCGAAGATGGGGATCGGCTGGGGATTCTCCCAGGCAAACATCAACCGCCGCGCAATCGACGTGGATGGAAAAGCCTCGCTCGGGCTGAATCCGGACGGCCCTGTCGACCGCAGGATCGGACTGATCCGGCTCGACAAGGAAGATGGCAGCCCCCTTGCGCTGATTGCCAACTACGCCATTCATGGAACAGTATTGGGACCGCAAAACACGCTTATCAGCGGCGACGCTCCGGGCATCGCCGCCCAGTATGTCGAGGAGAAGACCGGCGTGCCTGTATTGTTTATCAACGGGGCCGCAGGCAACCTCGCGCCAATCTACAGTGTGTATCCTAATCCCGGCGCCGGACACCTGAAAGAGTTCAAGGTGTTGCTCGGCGACAGGATCATTAACGCCAATAAGAAAATACTGTCTACCACCGGTGACGTGAAACTTAAGACGGGAAAGATAACGGTGGAGACACCAAGGAAGCCTGAACTTGGATGGCCGCAGGAACTTGGCAATTACTCCAAAACAACAAAGGACGGTATCAACTATGTGAAAATGCCTGTTCGCTTCCTGCAGATCAACGACAACATTGGAATCTGGAGCGCGCCCATTGAATTGTTCTGCGAGGTATCGAACGAAGTCAGGGAACGCGCTCCATTCGAATACACATTCTATTACGGTTACACCAACGGATGGCTGGGGTACATGCCGACTGCGGAAGAATACCCGCACGGTGGGTATGAAGTGGAACGCGTCTCTCCGTTCACGGCGGCGGCTGCCAGCGATCTGACGGAATCCGTCGTGGGTTATTTTGAAGGCAGGATCAAAAACGAAGCGCTTCCAAAATCAGCAAAGAAAGGGCGGAAGTAAAAAAAACCGGAGCGTGAATCGACGCTCTTCCCATTGATACTTTGTCACTGAGCCTTCAGGGCTTTCAGGGAGCCCGCATCGTAAACCGTCTTCCCGTCCACCATTGTAAGGACAGGTTTGATCGTCTTTATGGAATCGACAGGGCAGGTCAGGATATCCGCTGAGAGCACTGCCAGGTCGGCAAACTTTCCTTTCTCTATCGAGCCCTTCAGATTCTCTTCGAAGGAGGCAAAAGCATTGTTAATGGTGTACATCTTCAGCGCCTCTTCACGGGAGATCGCCTGCTCCGGGAAATACTTCGTGCCCCTGTCCGTTTTCCTGGTAACCGCAGTCCACATCGCAATAAATGGATTATAGGGATTGATGGATGTGTTCGGATCAACTTTAACCATGTGATCGGAGCCACCATTTATGACAACGCCCGCGTCTATCAGCGAACGGTAAGGATGAAAAGTTTTGATGCGCGCACTTCCCAGCACTTTGCTCAACAGGTCCGTGTCCTTGTAAAACCATGCTGGCTGCATATCGGCATATACTCCCATGGCCGCCATCTTTTCAATGGCACCGGGTGAAAAGAAATTGCCATGAATCACCGAGAACCTTTTATCCCTGATTGGATGGGTCCGGTTGACTGTTTCGTACGCCGCCAGCAACGTGTCCACGCCGCCTCCGCCTGTCACATGAGCAGTGAATTTCCATCCTCCTTCGACGGCTGCAGTAATCACGCGTACCAGTTGATCTTTGGAGAAGAAGAGCTCGCCGCGGTACGCAGGATCATTGATACCGTAAATATCCTTTGCTTTCTCGCCCCACCCTTCATTGAGAAAAGCCGTGCCGGTGAGCATGCCGCCGTCAAGAACGACTTTCAATGCACCAACCCGCACCCATTCGTTCCCGTCTCCGGTCTTCACGCCCATTTTCTTCAACTCCGACCTCATTTCGTCCAGGGACAGGCGCATGTCGAAGGGTGCGCGTATATTATGAAAGACCCTCACCGTCAGCTCTCCGTTGTTTTCAAGGTCTCTGAACGCGCTCAGCTCGTCCTGCGTGCCGCCGCCGGAGCAGACCGATGTGATGCCAATACTGTTGTAAACGTGCAGGAGATCCTTGAGGGCCTTGTATTTCGCTTCCTTCGTCAACGGAGGCGTGGGAGGCAACGCGAGCAACGGAAAGGCTGAGCGCCTGATCAACCCGTTGAGTCGACCGGTCTTTTCATTTCGCAACAGGCCGGGATGTTTTG
>DASVOT010000362.1:0-5061 GCA_036383235.1 Chryseosolibacter sp. | reverse complement strand
CGGAAGTTGTAGAATGAGATCGCTTTTATGTTCTGATGAGAGAACCTCATGGCACTTCGGCGGATTTTCTGCGGTGGAGCGTCAGCTGGCATTTCTCGGGACGCGCAGTGCTCCTTTTCGGCCGTCCCTCCGGGACTTGGTGGTACCGGTCATTGTTTTTTCTACCATAAGGTCGCCCTTATCGGGCTTGTTCCTGCGGGCCTGTCTCGCGGCATAAATCGATCTCATCCCGGATTATCCTTCGTGGTAAGAACAAAGTACCCGGGAAAAAAACGAATCCCGGAGGGATGACCTTATGGTAGGAACGATTACAGGACGAAAGACTAAATCTCAGAGGCTGGCGGGTTCGACATTTGTGATTGAAGGGGGCGGACGGTGGTTTAAGCCGCGCTGGCCATTTGCAGGTACTCGGAGGGAGTTTTCCCAGTCACATTTTGAAATACTTGTTGAACGTAGTCTTCGATTGAAAGCCGCAATCATAGGCGAGACCCATGTAAGTAAATTTCCGGCTTTCAGGTAAAGCGGCAAGTGCCAGGAATTCCCTTATCCGGTAACTGTTGATATAATGATAAAAGGTCTTGCCCGCCCGCGAATTGATGACCTGTGAAAGCTGATTGGGATTTATCTTCACCAACGCCGCCAGCTCATCCAGGGTGAGATCGGGATTCTTATAGGGCTTGTTCTGTTGCATGTACGTCTCCAGCAAATCCGACAACCGCGCGGTCTCTTCCGGAGTAAGTCCACTTTTTTGATACTTCTCCTGGCCCTGCTCACCCTGGGTTGTTGTAGACTCGTCAATGAGCCTCTCCTCCTGCACGGTGGTGAAAAAGACGGGTGTTTGGGTAATGCCGAATACGCCGATGAAAAGAATGAAGAGAACGACACCGCTGAAGATCACCGTGTCATCGAAGGAGAAGGCAAGGACCCAGATGGCGCCAAGCCCGAGCGACATCCATTCCAGCCAGACCAGCTTCTTGCGGTCGTTGTTGGAGAATAGGTTCAGCATCTGCCTGCGGTGTCTTTTGATGGCGAGGATGGACACAGTGGAGTAGGTCAAGCAAACTGTGACGAACAGGCCCATCTGAACGGCGCTGTTCCATTCAAACCCCCGGCCCTGATTCTGAAACACCTGCAGCTTCGCGGCCGCGGGCAGGGAATAGAAGGGAACCGCTAAAATGACGAGCAGCAAAAATGGGGTCAGGTGCAGGGAAAGGACTTTGGCCGAAAAGAAACGGTTGGTCGTAGTCTGTAATGTATAAGAGTAGAGAAAGAATCCATGAAGGATCGGAAATGGAAGGAGTATTCCCAGGAGGTGAGGGTGCTCATAGGAAAATTTGGAGTAGTCGAGCAGAAAGAAAGTGAGGTGAACGGTCATGTAGCCCATCCATATCGCCAGGATATAATCCGCATTGTTCTTGTTTCGTTTGACGAGGATCAGCAGAAAAAGAAAGATGGCGATCGACAATCCAAAGAAGAAGAATAAGGTCATGGGGTTGTACGGCTGCTTGGATCAATTGATCCTGACACAAAGTTATAACCGTTTTGCACCCATTGAACGGGAAATAAGGTGGAAAGTTTCGGATGGTCGCGTTTCCGGTAAGTGAATCCATCTCCACAGCGCTGTCGTGGGAGAATACGTGCCGGGCTTGGCACCATCTCGGTCACGCCGGAAACGCCGGTTTTCTAACGTCATTTTTTGGCGATTGTGAAACTTTATAGATTATCTTTATCTATATAAGTTATTTCCATTATGTTCACTAATTACTTCCGGATTGCGTACCGGACACTCCTTAAACACCGGAGCTTTAGTGTTATCAACACCTTCGGACTGGCGATCGCTATGGCTGCGTTTCTTTTTATCTCCCGGTATATCATCTTCGAGCGTAGCTATGAGGATTTTCACAAAAACTCTGAGAACATCCTTCGTCTTACGACTGAGTTCTATAATGGCTCCGAATATATTGTCACAGATTGCGAGACCTATGCGCCACTGGGGCCACTACTGAAAGACAAGATGCCAGAAGTCGTGGACTTTGTAAGGATGTATGGGATCGACGGCCTTGTGAGCGTAAGGGCAGGAACGAAAAACTTTTTGGAAAGGGGGCTGTATTGGGCTGATCATTCAGCATTCGATGTGTTTACATACGACGTTCTGAACGGTGACGCGGCGAAGGCGCTGACGGCTCCTTTTGAGGTTGTGGTTACGGAGTCGATGGCAAGAAAATATTTTGGGCGCACAAATGTCACGGATGAGGCGATAGAAATTGACAAGAACTTATATCGCATAAAGGCGGTGATTGCCGACCTTCCGCCGAACACACACTTGAAATTTTCATTTCTCCTTTCACGTCTTTCGTTGAAGACTTTGAAACCGTGGTATCCGGATGATCGGTGGAATAATAACAATGAGTTCACCTACGTACTGACTGTTCCCAGAACAAACGTGGCACTCTTTAATGAGAAGGTTTCTAAACTTGTCAAAAGAGAGCTCAAGGGCGTCCTTACTGATGTTGAATTTGTTGCTGAGCCCATCAGAGATATACACCTCTATTCCACCAAATCATTTGAACCGGAGGCGTCGGGGAATGGGAGGGTAGTTTTTTATTTAAGCCTGATTGGTATTTTTATTATCGCAATAGCGTGGGTCAACTATATTAACTTATCGACTGCCCGTTCGGTGGAGCGCGCCCGCGAAGTAGGTATTCGCAAGGTAATGGGCTCGTTAAAAAATCAACTTGTACTGCAATTCTTGTCGGAGTCAATTATTCTGAACGTACTTGCAGGGATACTTGCGTTGATTTTATTTCAGGCGACATTTCCATTTTTACGGGATCTTTCGGGGCAACCATTGCCGTTCGAAACTCTTGGTAAAATGTCTTTTTGGCTTCTATTCCTTCCGCTGATAGCAGTGGGGTCATTGTTATCTGGGTTATACCCGGCCTTTGTGCTCGCTTCCTTCAGCCCGGTGACAGTGTTGAAGGGCAAATTCAAATCGTCTTCGCAAGGGCAAGTCCTCCGAGAGGCACTGGTCATTTTCCAGTTTAGCGCCACAGTCATTCTTATTATCAGCCTCGCCACTGTTTATTTGCAGGTAAACTTCCTGCGAAATTATGACCTGGGCATGAACATCGATCAGACATTGGTACTGGCTGGAAAGCAGAATGTTCCTGATTCGTTGGCCAAACTTGCAAGTGAATCACTGAGAGCCGAGTTGTTGAAAAACCCGCAAATAGTGTCTGTTGCACGAGCCGAATCCCTCCCAGGAATTGACATACAAGAAGTGAGCACCACGATGGTCCTACCGATTGGTAGCAACAAGAAGCAGGGAGAGGGATATGTCTACTACTATATTGGAGTGGATGCCGGCTTTGTGTCGACGCTGAAGCTGAAATTCGCTGCTGGTAGGAATTTTGAAGACAGTCGTCCGAATAATGACGCGGTTATCCTCAACGAGGAAGCCGTAAGAATGCTAGGATTCTCGAGTGCCGAGGAGGCCGTCGGTTCAATGGTGACTTTTCGTACACGTGCCGGTACAGGGGGATCAACGATCATAGGGGTATTAAAGAACTTTTATTTCCGGTCGCCAAAGGAGGCGCATTTGCCGATGTTGTTTTACTATAGAGAAACGTCGGATTATTTCGCCCTCAACGTCAGGTCAGCTGACGTGCAGCACACTCTTGCCTCTGTGGAGGCGGTTTGGAAAAAGGTTTATCCCAACGCTGTTTTCGATTATTTCTTTTTGAATGAGCGTTATGACCAGCAGTATCGAGCCGATGCTCAATTTGGCAAAGTGATGGCGGCGTTTTCTGCACTGACAATATTTATTGCATGTTTGGGCTTGTTCGGCCTTTCATCGTATACGATCACACAGCGAACAAAAGAAATCGGCATTCGCAAGGTGCTTGGATGTAGTGTCATGGGAATTGTCAGGTTGCTGTCCATTGACTTTGCTAAAACGGTGTTCATCGCCGCCCTCATCGCGCTCCCGGTTGCCTGGTTTGCTATGCAGCAATGGTTATCGAATTACGCTGTCAGGATAACATTGAGTGCCTGGGTGTTTATCCTTGCGGTCGCAGCTATAATGTTACTGGGCTTGCTCACCGTGAGTTCTCAGACGATCAAAACTGCGACAAACAATCCGGTCAATTCCCTGAAGCAGGAGTGAGGCCTTGCAGCACAGGCTACTTGGAATACCAGTCCCTCAAACGAACGTCGATGCCTTTATTTTTGTCGTTCACCAGTTTCCTGAACGCATCTGTATCGCTTAACCCGTTTTGTCCGCGATAGTGATAGGGGTACACGATTTTAGGTTTGAAGTCCAACACCGCTTCGGCGGCTTCCTGGATATCCATGGTGTAGGGGAGGTTCATGCAGACAAAGGCGACGTCGATGTCTTTCAGCGCCCGCATTTCAGGGATGCCGGAAGTGTCGCCGGAGATGTAAACTCTTTTGTTGCCGAAGGTCACCACATATCCGTTGCCGCGGCCTTTGGAATGGCGGGAGTCAGCGGATTCGGGGAGATTGTACATCGGTATGGCGGCAACTGAAATATTCATCTGCGATGTAGTCTGACCGTTGCCGAGCACGATGGCCTTGCTTTTGATGCTTTCGGGGAGTTTGTCTGCAACCGCCTGGGGTACGATAAGCCTTGCTTTGCTGAGGTCAAGCGCCTGCAGCGTTTCGGGATTCATGTGGTCGCCGTGGATATCGGTGATCAGTATCAGATCCGGAGCCGCAAGCCCGTCAAACATTTTCGCACCTCCCGTCGGGTCCACATAGATCGTTTTCCCCTGCCACGAAAGGGCAAGCGTGGCGTGGTTCAATGGCTGGATGGTCAACGCGCCTTTGGATGTCTCGATTTTGTCGGCGGCCGGGCGCTGCGCCATGGCCACGCCAAATACCTGGAGGAGCAGAATAGAAATGAAAATTTTCATGGTGACGGTGTTTAGGATGCCAAAGTTAAGAAGTTGCCGTTTCCGCGCAAGGGCGGCGCGGACTCGCGCCTTCCCGGGAGTAAGCCTTTCATTGTGAAGCGATCTTATAGCCGTTGATTATATCGGC
>DASVOT010000361.1:0-4024 GCA_036383235.1 Chryseosolibacter sp. | reverse complement strand
CAGCCCTGTACCCAGGGCGATTCCTCCTCCCGCCAGGAGCAGCGAAGGGTCGCCCCATATATCGAATGGTGTCTCACTTCCGGTGAAGATATTCAACAATG
The DNA here is from genome assembly GCA_036383235.1 of Chryseosolibacter sp. Taxonomy (GTDB): domain Bacteria; phylum Bacteroidota; class Bacteroidia; order Cytophagales; family Cyclobacteriaceae; genus Chryseosolibacter. The sequence continues at coordinate 3,923 of DASVOT010000361.1, read as the reverse complement.
GCAAGCACAGGTACGCCATCGCCAACGCCATGGCTACTGCAATCAGCGTCAATAGTCCCGTTTCCCCCAGGAATTGAAGCGCGATCTGCACTCTGCCGGCTCCGGTTGTTTTTCGCACGGCAATTTCCGGGGCCCTCGCTATTGACAGGGCCGTGGTAAGGTTTACGTAGTTGATGACTGCCAGGGCCAGCACGAGCAACGCGACCGCGGCTAGCACGGGAAGGTAACTGCCATTGAATTTCCCTATGCCCGGCATGTCCTGCGTGATGTCTTCCGACCAGAGGTGGATATCGCGGACGGGTTGAAGAAAAAGCTGGTACCTCCTGGCGTTCTCGGCCCCCATGTATTTTTCCAGGTAGCCGGGAAATTTGGCCTCAAGGGCCCGGGGGTCGGCTCCTTCTCGCAGGGACAGGTAAGTGAACATCCAGTCATTGCCCCAATCAGCACTTTCCCCGGCGATTAATTCGGTGCTGAATGAATAGAGCGCGTCAAGCTGGATATGGGACTGGTCCGGCATGTCCTGAAGTATACCAGTGACGGTGTAATCGGTTGTATCTCGTCCCTGGTTCCGCACGGTCATTCCCACAGGATTTTGCGATCCAAACAGTTGTCTTGCCAGCCTTTCCGTCAGGATGATGGTCCCCGGCCTCGCCAAAGCGGTGGACGCATCTCCCAGCACCAACTTAAAATTAAAAACCCGCAGCAACGAAGCATCCGCCCCTCCCCACGTGGCCATGACCGCTTCCCCGCCCGGCAGTTGCAAGGGTTCGCGCTCCACGGACATGATCCTGACAAAATCGGCGATTTCAGGGAACTCCGATTTTAAAGTTGGTCCCATTGGAAACTTCGTCCGCGCGATTTTTTGCGGCGCATCAATACCCTCTTTTTGCTGCACTTCCACCAACCGGTAAATGCCAGCGGGATGAAACCGATCGAATCCCTTCTCATACCGGATAAAAACGAAGATCAGCAGGCAGGCGGCGATGCCTGCCGCCAGCCCGGCAACATTAATGAGGGAAAAAAATTTATTCTTCCATAAATGCCTCCATGCGATATTGAAGTAATTCCTCAGCATGTTGAATTATGTTGACGCAGGTCACGGGCAGGTCGCAACGACCCAAAGATAGGTCTTATTCATTGACAAAGGAGCAAGCCGTTGTGAGTGTTTACAAAACGCCGCCTGCCGAAACCGGCATTATCCAGCTTTAAAAATTCTTTTCGTCGGCGGAGGGACCGTAAATGGAGGGAACGGGGAGATCGTTCAGACGCATGTAGACCGTGAGTTGCCCGCGGTGATGCACCCAGTGATTCAGGGTAGCGCCGATGTCGTTGATCTTGGGCGCCTGGTATAATATTTTGCCTCCGGCTTTCAGGGAAAAAGTAGACTGCAGATCCTCGTCCGTAACCTTCTTCAAAGCCTGCCGTGCTGCCTCCATATTATCATCCAGGTGCTTCACCATTTCGGCGGTGGTTTTTGGAGTAAAATGCTTAAAGGTGGCGAAATCGATCTCGCCTTCGACAATCATGTGTTTTATCCACAAGGGAATTTCGGCTACCAGCAACGCCAGGTACCCCATGTTCATCGACTTTACATGAGGCTTGTATTCATACAAACGTTCCGGAACGTTTTCAAGGCATCTCCTGCTGGCCCTGTACTCGGCATTTAACTCCTGAACATACGCGTCGGTCCTGATCGTACTCATTTGCTTTTTTCTGAAAAGTTATCGGTCTTTAAATAAAAAAGCAAGGTTACCCTCGCAATGCTATCTACCCTTTTGCATACGCGAGCTAAAAACGAAGGGGCACCCGATCGTGCGGATGCCCCTTTTAACTGGTGTCGCGGTGCTGCTGGAACGTTAGAAGGCAACCTGGTATTGAAGCACAAACTGTCCCTTCCTTGAAACCTCTTTGATATCCTGATTGGCGTCGGTTGCAAAATAAGGCCTGTTCTGATAGTCAAGAGTGAACTTGGAGTTGTGTCCGGCGATCAGCCAGTTCAGCCCGATATCGTAAACATTCACGGCGGAACCCAGGCGGTCATATTGCGAGTGTTGCCAGTTGACAAAAGGCTGCAGCGTTCCGAGATTTCCCAGCATGTTATCCGCGAATTTATACCCGGCCTGAACATACCCTATCGTGCCGGTGCCCAGATACGGCAACGCATTTCCATAGTTCGATTTATCGACTGCGCTGGCAACGGGAGTGCTGCTGCCGTTTGCCGGATTATCGGATCCGCCTACTTTGATGAAATTTTTGCCGAAGTCATAAGACGAAATGCAGGCATACAAGCTCACTGCGGTACCTTTCTCCTTGTTCAGCGGGCTGTCGTAGAATACGTCAAGCGCAAACAGCTTCAGGTTTTGCATGATCGTATCCTGGGTTGCCGGCGCATAGTGAAACATCGCATCTTTCTGCAGGTAGAAGCCGGCCCCGATGTTGAAGATTTTCTTTTTTCCAAGATAGGTACCCGCATTTCCAGGCCCGAAATTACTTTCCTGGTCGAGAAACTGATACATCAGGTATCCCTGGCTGACCATTCGCGGAGGCAGGGTGGAGAACGTAGCATTGGTATTGATAGCCTCCGTTCCGGAGCCGGATGTGGTTTGAATCACGAAAGGCTTGGCCCACGAAAGCCTGTAGTCAAGCTTGCCCAATTTTCCTTTGGCATAGACTCCCAATCGCCTGACGAATTGATCATAGGTGTCGTTCGTTACTTCCTGGTAGGCAGGCGGGTCCAACACCAGAATGCTGGTCACCGAGATATTTGAAAACCTCGACGGCCCATCCCAGCCGTTCAGTCCGAATCCAATTGAAAGCTTCTTTTTGATGAACGCGAAGTCGGTCGTGACATCGTGAAAAAAGCTGCCAGCTTTCCTCGGTGACAAGTAGTTCAAATTGTTCTGCCCGAACTGCATAAAGAATGAAACCCGGTCCGTCAACTGGCCACTCAATACAAAACGTATCCGCCTGATGCTGAAATCCGTGATCGCGTTTTCCGCATTTCCATAGACGGTTGTGTAAGGATTCGTTTCCGTATGACGAAACCATATCTGGCTGGTCATATTGAGCGCGATATACCGCGCGCTGTCCTCCGTGTCCAGGTAATAGCGCAGTCCGTTTTTGAAGCGGTTTCCGAATTGCGCATACGACGAATTAAAAACAAAAAGAGCAATTGATGCAAAAAGGACGATTCTCATAATGTTTGGTTTTCAGTGTGTTGCCGTAAGGTTAACGTTAATGCTCTAAAACGATGTTGATTTTACCATCAGGCAAACCTACAAATCCCAGGTTAACTTAATGTTAAGTCCAGGTTATCGAAAATCTTTGTCCAAGCATGCGCCGGTTACAGTTGCCGGCAGGTCGCTCTGAACGCGAAAAGATATGATCGAGGGGAATCTGGGTGGCCGGGCCACCGGCAGCGATATTGTGAAACTGGATAGGTCCTTACAGCCTCCGGACCTTTATGTCACGGAAGTATACTTTATCATGATGGTCGGTCAGCAGGATGTGCCCGCTTTTCAGCTCACCGTACTTCACATCATCCCTGAATTTGGTCTTCGCCTTCCGCTCGTGAAAGTCCTTGCTTCCCCGCCGGTAACTCAAAACCTGCACGCCATTCAACCAGTGCTCCACACGGTCGCCCTTCGCTACAATTTTGCCCGTATTCCACTGACCGGCGGGATTCAGCTTCTTGTTCATCGGGGCATAGAGCAGGTACACGGAGGCCGTGGAGATAAGTCCGTCGGCGTGCTGTTTTACTTCCGGATGATTGAAATCGTCGATGATCTGGTATTCGGGCCCGTTCACCATAACACTCCCATTCTTCCTGTTGACCAGCGTGTCGACAAAATACTTGACTCCGCTGTTGGCGCCTTCCGTGAGCTTGAAGTCGAAGACCAGTTCGAAGTCGCTGTATTTCTCTT
>DASVOT010000360.1:0-3113 GCA_036383235.1 Chryseosolibacter sp. | reverse complement strand
CCCATCGCCATGCTCTTCGGAGTGATCGGAATACTCTACGGCGCCATGCTCGCCTACTCGCAAACGGACCTGAAACGACTCGTTGCCTACACCAGCGTCAGCCACATGGGGTTTGTCATGCTCGGAGTGTTCGCCTTCAATAACCTGGCGTGGCAAGGTGTGGTCATGCAAATGATCACCCACGGTATCAGCACCGGCGCCCTCTTCCTCATCGCCGGATCCCTTTATGAGCGCATCCATACTCGCGACATCGAACAGATGCGCGGGTTCTGGTCAAAGATGCCCTTCATGGCGACAGTCGGGCTGATCTTCAGCATGGCTTCACTGGGCTTACCCGGCCTTGGAAACTTTATCGCCGAATTCCTCACCCTGCTGGGCGCCTGGAAAAGCAACCCCGTCCTGACCATTTTTGCAACGATCGGACTGGTTGCCGCTACCGTCTACTCCCTGCGGATCATGCAAAAAATCTTTTACGGCAAACAGGTTTCAACCTACGCCCTTCCCGATCTCTCGCTGCGCGAAAAGCTGATCATGGTGCCGTTGGTTGCGGTCATCATCTGGCTGGGCGTGTTTCCTCAGCCTGTACTCAATACCACCAGTACACTCGTCAATACACTTCTGGAAAATAAAGTGTCCGATGCCAGGACGCATTCGCCCTGGCTTCTGCACCCGGAAGAAAGCCTAAGCTCGAAAGGAGGTTCCCATGAATAAAACAGATTTTCTGAGTATCATCCCACTGTTCATACTTACCAGCTCAGCGATACTCATCATGTTTTCGATTTCCGTGAAGCGCAATCACAAGGTCATCTACGTGATCACCGCTGCCTCGCTGGTCGGGGATTTTATCTACCTGGTCACTTACAACGCCAAAGTGAAATGGATCATTGAACCCTTGTTCGTATTCGATGGGTTTGGCATTTTCAATATGGGTCTCGTGCTGCTCACCGCTGTGGCGGTGACGATGATATCGTACGCCTATTTCGAGCAAAGGGAAGAACGGAAAGAGGAATATTATATACTTCTCATCCTGGCGACGCTCGGCGCCTGCACGCTGGTGATCAGCAAACATTTCGTGTCGCTGTTCCTCGGGCTGGAGATCCTCAGCGTATCCCTGTATTCGATGATCGCCTATCTCCGGCGGAGGGAACGGTCGGATGAGGCGGGCATCAAATACCTCATCATGGCTGCGTTCTCGTCAGCCTTCCTGCTGTTTGGTATGGCGCTCGTTTATTCGAGCACCGGCACGATGGAATTCAGAGAAATCGCCAAATATCTTTCGGGCCTCCCTGAACTCCCCCTCGTTACCATGACAGGCTTTGGTCTGATGGTTGTTGGCATCGGATTTAAACTCAGCGTCGTACCTTTTCATATGTGGGCCGCCGACGTATACGAGGGCGCGCCTGCGCCCGTCACTGCCTTCATCGCTACGATCTCAAAAGGAGGAATGATTGCGCTGCTCGTCCGCTTCTTTATCATCATCGATGGATATCAGTATCAATCGCTGATTCACATTTTCACGGTGATCGCGATCGTCTCCATGTTCGTCGGAAATTTGCTTGCCCTCCGCCAAAACAATGTCAAGCGCATCCTGGCGTACTCATCAATTGCGCATATGGGTTACGTGCTCGTCGCCTTTCTCGCCGGCCAGGCCATTGGCGTCGAAGCCGTAAGCTTTTACCTGGTGGCCTATTTTATCACCACGGTAGGTGCGTTTGGAATCCTGGCGATGCTATCGGACAAAGACCGCGACGCCGAACTGATGGAGGACTATCAGGGATTGCTATGGCGCAGGCCGTGGACCGCCGCAGCCCTGTCCGCCATGCTCCTGTCACTGGCGGGAATACCGTTAACGGCCGGCTTCGTCGGAAAATTCTACATCGTGGCCGCAGGCGTGAATATGAATCTCTGGCTGCTGGTGGCAATGCTCGCGGTGAACAGCGCCATCGGCTTGTACTACTATATCAAGATCATTGCCGTCATGTTCGAAAGCCATGAAGGCGAACCCGAGCCCCCCGGAATGCTCCATCCATCCGCCTACATCGTGAGCGGCGTAACGCTCACTATACTGGTCGGGTTGCTCGTATGGGTCGGCATCTATCCCCAATGGATCATGGACGTGATCAGGACGTATGTAAACAGCTGACCCTCCGCGCTCCCAACGCCACTGCGTGACTCACGTGAAAAACAGCCGGATTTCAGACGTTGCGCTTGAAGTACGCGCAGGCTTTACAGTAATTCACCACTACGATATAATCTTTAAGAACCGCCATCCCGATGGAAGCGTTGTTGTGCCAGGGCGAAGAGACAATTCCCGTCGGCACATCTTCCATCTCCAACGCATCGATCCGAAGCCTGTCAGAGGTGACCTGATAACCCGTGATCGGTCCGTTCAGGCCAAGGCCCAACGCTTTCTCCCGGTGAGGGTAATTGAACGCGGTGATGTTCGTGGTCTTCAGCAACAATCCGAGACTGGACCCTGTATCGATCATGAGCTCCAGCATCAGCGGGTTTGTCCCGTCGATATCAACCTGCGAATCCATCACCGGCCGCGCGTCGACGATGTGCAAGGGCATCCGGAAATAGCCCGGGCGTGCAACCGTCCTTAACGCAGGACGAAAAGTGATCAACCGGGCTTTCGCATTCAACTCGATTTCAAATTTGAGAAATATCTCGTACCCGATCACTCCCTGCACATCATAATAACCCGCGAACAAGTTGCTGTTATTGACGATCACTACGGGAATGCCTTCGCCCATGACGTGTTCAATACTTACCTTGTTGTTGATCGAAAGGGAACCGGTGACCGGCGCGCCGCTTCCCAGGCCGGAAAATTGCACCGGCCTGCCAGGAGTGATCCTGAAGAATTTGCGGAATTTTTTTCCGAAGAGCACGAGGTTTCGGCAACCGGTATCCAGAACCAGGTTTACCTCCACCGAGTCATTGATCTTCACGGGCAGTACGATCAGCCCTCTTACCGTCCTGTACTTCAACGTCATTTCTTCGACCGAATCCGGGAGGAAAAAACCCTTTTCAGGCGCGGATGCGAAAACACCAACCTGCACTATCAACACAAGTACAAACGAGACAATGATCACGGAACGGCTCTTCATAAG
>DASVOT010000359.1:0-5629 GCA_036383235.1 Chryseosolibacter sp. | reverse complement strand
CGCAGCGTGCTCAGGCGGAATGATCGTGATCGGTAATCGGTAATCGTAAGTCGGTCAACCTGTTTCAGGTGAGGACCGCAAGCGTGGTCGCTGAAACAATTCGACACCAACGCACAAACTCGGTTGTGATGATAATCTCTCGTTCGCATGACCCCTCACCAAAACTGCCAGCACCATCCCTCAGGATGGAAAAGTCCCTCTCCTTCAGGAGAGGGATTTAGGGTGAGGTGAACGGGGCGACGCACCTGAAGCCACAACCAGTCTGCATAAGAAACTTGCAACGCTTTGACTGCTGGCCTGCAGAATCCAGGCAATCCATCGCTGTCACCTCACCCAATTTTCCACCGCGGAAGCGGTGGTTGCTTACGATGAAGGTTCTGGCTACACCGCACAAGTGGTCGCTGAAACAATTCGACACCAACGCACAAAACTCTGTTGCGATGATAAGCTCTCGTTCGGCTGACTCCTCGCAAAAACCGCCAACACCATCCCTCAGGATGGAAAAAGTCCCTCTCCTTCAGGAGAGGGATTTAGGGTCAGGTGAACGGGGCTGCAACTTGTTGGCTGTCGGCTATAAAGATGTCTAGACGTCTGCGTGCGCAGGAAGGCCTGGATTGACAACTCTTAGCAAACGTAGGATCGGAAGCGCATGGAGGATCTACTCGATCCCTTTTGCCTTCATCTTTTTGAATTCCTTTATCCGGCGGGTGATGGCTAGGGAGAACCCGGCCATCACCACCAGCGTGCCGATCCACAATACGTTGATGTATGGTTTCTCCAGCGCCTTGAGAATCACGTAGTCTTTTTGACGGGTACTGATACCGATGCTGAATTGATTCGTCTCGGGATGAATGTTCAGCAAGGTCAGGCGAACGCCCAGGTCCCTGATCTCATCGGGAATGCGGCCAACCATACGGTTGCGAATGAGGAAGATCGGTTCTGCAATGTAGTCCTGGTATTCGCCTTTCAAACGGATGTGCGCTTTGACAGCGATGTCGGCGGAGTCGAGCCGGACTGATCCGATCGAGAACACGCGTTCAACCTTTTCGAGCGCCGCCACATAGTCGTTGGCGAAAAATTCCTGGTTCGCGGTAACCTTAATCTCCTCTTCCTTGCTCCATTCGGCTTTCTGCGGATCATTCAGATCGACGACGTGTGCATACAGATCCTTCGACAGATCGCGCTTGATGTCAGGCGAGGCCGCCATTCCCATGGTCGGGTTATCCTGGATCCGCGGATACAACGTGTGCTTGCCGCCGTTCTTGCCTGTGAGTTGAATCTCGTAATACCGGTTCTGTGGAAAGATCTCGAACGTATCCTTAGCGTTATAAAGCTTTCTGCCTTCGTAAACGATATCCCTCTTCGCCACGACCATAAAGGGATCATCCGTAAATTCCACGTCATTCGGATTTACAAATCCTGATTTCTCACGTGGCTCAAGGCGGTCTCCCCGGTATTCGATCGTGTACCCCGCCATGGTCCTGGGCTCATTGATGAACAGCAGGAGGTTGTCGCGGTTGTATTCGTCGCTCGCCTGGCTGCTGTATAGCAGGCCGGTGTTATTGAGGGAAACGATCTTCGAATACCCTGACGAAAACATAATGCCGATGAGCATCATCCCGATCCCGATGTGCGCGACGGCCCCGCCCGAGAGTCCCGGGCTCGTCTTTAACAGCGTGGCCAGTATCTTGCCGTTCGCTGTAATGGTAAAGATCGCCGAAAACAATATCGCCAGGTAGCCGACATGGCGAAGGGAATCTCCTCCGAATTGAAATATGAGCACCTGAAGAACGACGACAAACGCCACGAGGCTGATCAGCAGGGGTGCGAGCATTTCCTTGCCGAATTGCTTCCGCTCGATCTTCTTCCACCAGAAGAATTGTCCTACCGCCGACAGCAGCGCTACGCTGATGGCAAACCACAACTGGAATTTCGTGTAAAATCCAACCTGGTCCGCGGGCGGGGCCATGTTGGATGAGCCTCCAAAAATATTGTTGACAATGGCGTTCCAGACGGGAATGGACGTCGGCATCAAGACCTGGAAGCCCATCAGGCAGAGGACCAGTACGCCGATGAAGATCCAGAATTCACGCGACCAGGTGGAAACTTCTTTGTCGGTGGCCGGGATCTCCTTCCATCGCACCGCAGCAAGAATTGCCGCCATCAGCAGAAAGAAAAGCAAATAGAGCAGCAGTTGTCCCGAGAGCCCGAGATCCGTAAACGAGTGCACGGAAGATTCTCCAAGAATACCGCTTCGGGTAAGGAAGGTCGAGTAGAGTACAAGTATAAATACCGTCGTGACCAGGATGACCGAAGCTTTCAGCGCCGTTCCACTGTTCTTGTATGTGATCATGGTGTGGATGGCGGCGACAAGAATGAGCCAGGGTACATATACGGCGTTCTCCACAGGATCCCAGTTCCAATAGCCGCCGAAATTCAGTGTCTCATACGCCCAATAACCTCCCATGAGAATACCAAGACCAAGCACGGCACCCGAGAACAGCGCCCAGGGAAGCGCAGGCCGGAGCCAGTCGCGGTATTTCTTCAGCCACAGGCCAGCCATGCAGTATGAAAATGGGATCAGTGTCGTTGCGAACCCCAGGAACAGGGTCGGCGGATGAATAACCATCCAGTAATTCTGAAGAAGCGGGTTCAGACCGTTACCTTCCTTTGGTATAAAATCCGGTTGGCTGACGAAAATAGGGGCGTCGTGCATCACGTCGCGGAGCAGGACAAAGGGTGAGCTTCCGATCCTGAAATCCAGTCCGGGCAGCACCACCCCGAGGATCATGGATGCTAAAAATGCCTGTACCAGCGTGAAGATCGTCATGACTGGTCCTTCCCAGAACTTGTTTGTGTTGATGACGATAATGCCGAGCACCGCCTGCCAGAACATCCATAATAGAAAGCTTCCTTCCTGTCCGTTCCAGAAAGTGGAGATCAGATAGTGCGCCGGGAGCTTGCTGTCGGAATAGCTATAGGCGTAATGATATTCGAAGTAGTGGCGGGCGATGATGACAAAGAGTGAAACACAGATACCCAGCACCGACGCCGCGTGGGTGTAAAAACTAAAAGCGCCGTTTTGTTTCCAGAATTTTTCTTTGTCCAAAGACTGCGCGCCGGTGGCCTTGAAATAAGAGAATGCAGACGCCAGGGCCGTGACAAACGAGGTGATAACAAAAAAATGACCCAGGTCACCGATAAAATAATGAATCATAGGGAATTAAGAATAACGAATGATGAATGCAGAATATTTGTCCTGCATTCTTAAACCCTCACGCTTTTTTCCTGGTACTTGGAGGGGCACTTCAACAGTATTTTGCTGGCTTTAAAGGTATCACCCTCGTAGCGGCCGATAACTACCACCTTCTCTGACTTGGTAAAATCCTGAGGCATGGGCTGAGTGTATTCCACTTTCTGATGCTTCCCATTTTCGTCGACGAGGACGAAGGTGAAGGAGACTTTGTCAGCACCGGGCTCGATCCCGACAATTTTGCCGGACGGATCTTTCGTCAGCTGTCCGACGACGTGGATTTCCTTCTTGTTACCCGCAGCAGCCATCTCATAGGCTTCCGTAAAACCAACATAGTTGCTTGCGTCACCCGCTGTCGATACCAGGATACCGATGGCAGCGGCAAGGACAAGGATGATAAGAATATGTGTTCTTTTCATGTTAGCAACCCTGAAACAGGGCAGATTGATTAGGATCGGTCAACAGGTTTTAAAACGATTTGCTCTTCTCTTTAGTTTGGCTTTTGCCTTCAATCATCTTCTCCAGCCTCGTCACTTTGCGGTCTATGAAGTAGAGAAACACAATGAGGCCAGTCAGCACGATGAGCACGATGGCCACGACCACGTAAATCTTGCCTTCGGAGCGAAAGGTATCAGCCATTTCCACATCCTGGGCAAAAACAAGGTTCGAGAGCATCAAGAACACGAATGACAGCAGGTATTTAATGGGGGTTTTCATTGTTCAGTTCAAGCATTTTTTCTTCCAGTGTCTTATATCGGATCCGGAGGGTTGCGATCCATAGTCCCAGCAAAAACCAGCCGATGACGGCAGGGTAAAAGATCATTCGCATGCGGTTATCGAGGTCATAGGCATTGAAACCGGGGTTTCCGCCGCTGCCGGGGTGGAGGGAATCCTGGAGCCTGGGAATAATAAAGATAAGGGGGATCAGGGCGGCGAAGGCAAAAATGTTATAGACGGCACTCAGCCTGGCGCGCTGCTCGTGGTTTTCAATGGAACCGCGCAAGACAAAGTAGGCGAGATAGACCAGCAGGGCGATTGCTGCACCATTTTGTTTCGGGTCCCCGTGCCACGGTGAGCCCCAGGTGAAGTTCGCCCAAAGCATGCCGGTGATCATTCCCAATATTCCGAATACGATGCCGACATTGGCGAACTCGACAGATTTACGGTCGGTCTCCGCGGAAGGATTTCGCAGGTACCGGATGGCGTAGTACAGCGAGATGAGGAACAAGAGAACCATTCCAAACCACATGGGCACGTGAAAATACAGGGCACGGATCGTCTCGTTCAGGATATTCAGCCGGGGAACGCCGGCAAGCAAACCGGCTATATGCACGTAGAACAGGAAGACAACAGCAAGTATTTTAAGCGAATTCTTCATACAACGGCGCCTATCGGCAGGGAGCCGCAAGGTAGGAACGAAATGACGAATAATGAATGGGAAAGGGCGAATTCTTGGTGCGGCGCCCTCAGAAAGGCGATGGAATCCCGGCTGTATAGTAAGGACGGCGAAAGGCACCGTCAGCTTCGCCAGACATAGGGGAACAGGACATACGCCAGCACCGTCAGAATCCCGTTAATGGCGAGAAGGTTGAGCAGCTCGTCGTAGCTGGCCGCCTGGTCGATGCCGTCGAGGACGTTCTTGGTGATCCGGATGGCCATGAGCAGGATGCCGATCACGATGGGAAAGCTCAGCACAGCCATGAGGATGTTGCTGTTGTTGGCCCGGGAGGCGATGCCTGAGATGAGGGTCAGCGCCCCGGAGAACCCGATGGAAGTAAGAAGTAGCGTGAGCAGGAACAGGGATTGGTCCTCTACCGGGCTTTCGATAAAAACTTGGAAAAGTATGTAGCCGGCGAGGGAAAGAACAAAACACAGGAAGGCGTTATAGATGATCTTTGAAATAATAATGACCTGCGGGCTGCTGATGGAATAATAGTAGATCGTTATACCTTTTTTTTCCCCGATGAAACTTTTGGCGACCGTATTTACCACCGAAAAAAGGATGGTCAGCCAGAATAATGCCGACCAGGTGGCTTCGTTGATGGCATTGCGGCGCAGGCTGAACGTCAGGTAGCAGATAAAGATAAGGCTGACCAGGTAAAGCGCGATCCCGGAAATGACAGATTTTCGTCTGAGTTCCAGGACAAATTCTTTGTAAAGGAGTATTTTAATCTGAGCAAGCACCTAGTGTTTGGACGAGCGTTTTACAGGGTACTCCGCAAGCATCCGATCGAAGCGGTAGGCACCAAGGATAAGATAGCCAATGATGATTGAGAGCATCAGCGAGATGGCCAGGATGTTTGCCAGGCTCGCGTTTTCCGGTTCCTTGAATGAGGTAAAGCCATCGACAATCTCAAAGTCAGGGTTAAGATACAA
>DASVOT010000358.1:0-5139 GCA_036383235.1 Chryseosolibacter sp. | reverse complement strand
CCTTTGTTCAGGCAAACCATTCTCTGAAGATGGATGAAGTGCGCGGCATCCGCGCGCTTGCCGGCATCCTATAATAAGAGGATCAGCAACAGAACGATCAGTATGACCGCGCCGACGCTCAGGTACACGCCTCCTGCCATGGTGGAGAGCTCCTTCTTGATCCCTTTGACTTCCATTCTCAGGGCCTTCTTTTCTCTTGCGGAGAGTTGACTCTTATCAAGGGCCTTGATTTCTTCCAGGCGGTTTTTCAATTCTGCAGCTCTTGCTTCGGTCTTGACACTCACGCCATCGGGAGGGCTCGCCAGTGCCGGTGTTGCCAGCGCAACGACCATGACGACGCCCAGTATGTTCGTTAAATAACGGATGCTCATATCGCTTGAACTTAAGTTAAAATTGTTTTTCAGTTGCAGCCACGGTAAAAATCCTGTGCCTGTTCGGGGCCAGGCAGCCCGGCTGACACGTCGCCTAATCTGTTTCCGCTTCGCGATCCGTTTTTGCGTCCTTATAATCTTCGAGTGAATTGATATCGCTTATTCGCTCTTGCTCAAATTTTTTTTCCTTGCCAGGTTGCTCTTTCTTTCTTCCTCCATCGACCGGCAGATCGGGTCGTGCATCGCCATCCCTGATGGGAGTCTCCCTTCTTTCTTTTTCCTTCCTGTTCATACTTGCATCTTTATGAAGAGGAGGAAGCAAAAAACTATGCCTCCGAAGAAAGCGGCGCAGGTACTGCCGCATGCCATTCGATATTTTAAAAGGATGTGATTACATTTACGGCCAAGGCGGTTGCACCGGGCGGCGTGTGAAACGTCGCTTGGCGAAAAAAATATCGGGCAAGGGGTCTGAAAACGAAGAATAACGCGGAGCTGCGCGACCGCCCGTTTTGTTGGCAACACTTTTTTTGCGAACCCTGCTGGAACCAATGGAGAATCACATACCCGTGCTTTTGCTGATCGAGGATGACCCGGACGACGCCGAGCTCACCATTTTCACGTTGCGGAAATATAATCTTGTCAATCCCATCGTTCATATAGACGATGGAGAAAAGGCCCTTGATTTTTTATTTGGCTCCGACGAGAATCCCGCTCTCATCCTCCTGGATCTCAAGATGCCACGCATAGACGGCATTCACATTCTGAAAAAGCTCAAGGGCGACCCGCAGAAGAAAGGTATTCCCGTCATTGCCCTGATATCCTCAAAGGAAGGGAAAAATTACGTCAAATCGTTTGATGTGGAGGCGGACGGTTACATCGTCAAGCCCGTCGATCAGAAGCAGTTCTTCGGCGCGGTATCGGAGATGGGCATAGCGTCCAGGATATTGACGGCTCCCTAGAGGGTGCGTGTTTATGCGTCTCTCCCGACGTGTGGAAGCCGCGGGGCAGTTTTATCCGATATTGATTATCTTTAGGAAAAACATGGCGAATTCGATCCTGATGCTCGAGCACGATGACGATGACCGTCATATCACTAAATCGGTCTTCGCCGAGAACGGCTATCCTGTAAAAATAGATTTTGTCAGCAACAGCGACGACCTGTTCGCTTTTTTACTTTCCTGTGAGAAGACGTCGTTTCCGTTCCCGCGGCTGATCTTACTCAACTACTATTCTCTGCCATTGAATGCCGTGGAGATACTGAGAGTGCTGAAACAAAATCCGTTATATGCGCACATTCCGGTGGTGGTGTTATCAGGCACGATGCAGCCCGGAATACTCCACGAGTGTTACACGGCGGGAGCCAGCTCCTGTATCAAGAAGCCCGCCCTGACTGGGGAAACGGATCGGAAGATCAGCGCCTTCATGCGCTACTGGTTCGAAGCCGTTGACCTGCCTTAGGAGGGTCAGGCCGATTCCAGCAGCTCATTGCGATAGCGCGTGAGGATGCTTGATTTCGACAAAAATCCCGCGTATTGTCCGTGGTCTACCACGGGGAGATTCCAGGCTTTTGTATCTTCGAACTTCACCAGCACCTGGTGGAGGTTTTCGTTTGCCTCCACCACAACCGGCGGCGGCGACATCAGCTCGCGGACGGTCGCCGTTCTGTTTTGTGCCGGGTTGAAGATTACCGACCGGATTTTGTCAAGGTGGACCACACCGATCAGCTTTTTATCATCGTCTACCACCGGAAAGATATTCCGTTTGGATTCTGCTATCACCCGGATGAGCGCGTCGAGGTTATCATCCGGTTTTACGATTGAAAAATTCGTTTCGATCAATTCGCCGACATCGAGCTTGCTGAGCAGGAACTTGTCGCGTGTATCGATGCTGCCGCGCAACATCGCCGACAGCTTCCGGGCATCCATGGAAAGCGGCTCAAACAAATGCGTTACGGTCATGCTAAGCGCAGAAACGATCATCAGGGGAATCATCAGCTCGTACCCTCCTGTGATTTCCGCGATGAGGAAGATGGCGGTGAGGGGCGCGTAGAAGATGCCGCTCAGGATGCCGGCCATGGCCACCAGCGTGAAGTTGCTTTCCGGAATGTTGGTCAGCCCCGTCACATTGATGACCCGCGCGAACACAAACCCGACATAGGCGCCCACGAAAAGTGCAGGCGCAAAATTTCCACCATTTCCTCCGCTCCCGATGGTGATGGCCGCAGCGACCGGTTTTATGAAGATCAGCAGGCCGAGCAGGACCAGGTGCAGGCTGTTGGTCTGTATGAATGAATAGAGAATACTGTTCTCGAACAGGCCGCCCGTCTTGAGCTCGGCGAGCCGCTTGATGGTGGTGTACCCTTCGCCGAAGAGGGGAGGGAACAGGAGGAGGATCACAAACATCAGCAACCCTCCGGTTACTGCACGCACCCAGATATTTTCCACTCCGTGCATCTTCAGCTCCATCCAGCTGTATACGCGGGTATAATACAGCGATATTCCGCCGGCGAGAAGGCCCAGCGCGACATAATAAGGAACATTATGATAATTGAACGGCTGTTGCAGCGAGAACGAGAGCGTGATCCCCTCCGCCAGGATGATCTTCGAAAGCAAGGCTCCGCAGGCTGCTGAAATGATGAGGGGAATGAACGCCGCCGAGCTTACATCCGCGAGCAACACTTCGATGGCAAACAGGACGCCCGCGATCGGCGAGTTGAACGCCGCGGCGATCCCTGCCGAAGCTCCGCACGCCAGCAGGATCGTCCGCTCGCGGTAGCCGAGCTTGTAGGTCGTGCCAAAGTTCGAGCCGATGGCCGATCCGGTACTTACCATCGGCGACTCAAGCCCCATCGACCCCCCAAACCCCACCGTCAAGGCGCTCGTGATCATGTGTGAATACATTTGGGAAGGGGGGATCTTGCTTGACTTTTTCGCGATGGAGTAAACGATTTCCGGATTTCCTTTTGGCAGTTTGCCCTGTAGAAAATAGCGCACATAAAATACCGTCAGCAGGATACCGATCGTGGGGAAAAGCGCGAAAAGGAAAAATTCCTCGTAGTTGGTGGCATAAAATGCAATCAGCTGCCCGATCTCGTGCACGACGTATTTTACGCCCACGGCCGCCAATCCGGACGTCAGCCCGACCAGGATACTGGCAACGATTAAAAATTGCCGCCCCGACAATTTCTGCCCGAGGTACAGGATGGGCTTTTTGATGAGGCTGTAAAGTAGGTCGATCATTTCACCGGAATCCGGAATTATATTCTCAGATCCGAAATATAATAATTGATTTCATCATGCAAGGCCCAGACTAATCCCAGCGGCGCAAATTCCTCGTAAAAGAGGCCCGCTCCTCTTTAGAGGTAGAATACGCACCGGAAGTTTCGGGTCACGTGTCAGAACAGCAGGCGGTCGCGCCCGGAACTGCAACAATTTTTTTTTGACGCGCAATATTAGAGCCTGCTGTCAGTTTATGTGGTATAAAAATCAAATGACCATTCGGTCAATCGTTCAATCCATCACAAAACAAACTTATGAATAGAGTATCTGATTTTTTTTCGCGTTTTCGCGGCATCTTCTTCAGCCTGGCCTTCGTCTTCCTGCTGGCCTCATGCATGGACGATGATGAGAACTATGTAAACCAGCCCGTGCAGGTTGCCTATGTCTCTATTTATCACGCGGTGCCTGATGCGCCGGAATTCGATATTGCCGTGGATGACCGGGTTATTAACCTGAACCCGTTTGATTACTCGTCGTATTCCGGCTATCTGAATTTCTACACCGGCAACAGGAATATCAGCTTCAAGGTTGCCAATGCCGATAATGCGCTCATCGACACAACCTTCAATTTTGAAGATGGCAAGGCCTACTCGCTTTTTGCAATCAACCGGTTGTCGAAGGTCGAGGCCCTTCTTGTTGTGGATACGGCCGCGGCTCCGGGTGCGGGTAAGGCAATGGTGCGGTTCGTCCACTTGTCGCCGGATGCGCCAGCGTTCGACCTGGCCGTTTCCGGTGACACGACCGACTTATTTTCCGGCAAGTCATTCAAGCAGGCGACCGCGTTCCGCGAAATCAGCGGCGGAACGTATTCGTTCGAGCTGCAGACCAGCGGTACGGGCGACCAGGTGCTCTCCGCTAAAGACGTGGAGATTGTACCCGGTCGTTATTACACGATCATCACCCGCGGTTTTGCCAATCCGCCCCAGGGAAATAATAATGTGCTGAGCCTGGAAGTCCTGGAATAGCAGCGACCTGTTTGATAAAAGATCGTTTGCCCCGGAGGGTAAACGATTTTTTTTTGTTTCCGCCTCTGGCTTTTTCGTCAGACCGTGGTTTCATCGTCGATATCCGCCTGGTCGCTCAGGAGATGATGCTTTCCTGGTGCCGGGTCCGTTGTTTCTCCTGCTCGCTTGTCCGGCGAATTTTGACGTTCCGTCCGATCCTTCGCACGCCCACCGGGATCCATCTGCTGCGGCGGCTGCGGTGTATCCTCGGGACGGTAGGGCTCCCTGTTTCCTTTCTTCTTCTTTTCCATAACGTGCGCTTTCCGGGAGAGAAAACTAAAACCATGCCCCTATACGCCGCTTCGTACTCACCATTCTTCCAGGGAGCCGGCGGCCGTGGTTCGTTGATAAGGCAAAGTGGGATGGTCACTAGCGGCTCCGATATCCGGTACAAAAATTTAGTAAAAGGATTTCGGCCCCGAAAAATGTGCAGGGTCTCGTTTACGACTTTATATTAAATCTTTTAAACATTATGGCTACAGCAAC
>DASVOT010000357.1:0-4815 GCA_036383235.1 Chryseosolibacter sp. | reverse complement strand
ATTTGACGACATCCCATTTTTCCAGAGAGCCGTCCGCATACGTCACATTCAGGAAATCGCCGTCATCGACAAACCTGAGTCCGACGACCCGTGATTGAACGGTCCCGGCGAAGCTGCCCATTTCCTTCCCCGTCGGCACGTGCCAGAGTTTGATCAGGTGATCGGTCCCCGCGCTGGCAAGGAGCGTACCATCGTCGTTGAATACAATGGCGACGATGTCGCCGGAGTGTCCCTTCTGAACGGCGACCTCGATCTGCTGCCCGGAAACAATCCGCGCGAAGCATACACATGCGATGAGGCAATATAATTTCACGCTGGAATATTTATTTTAACAGGCACATCATTGTACGTCCTTTCCAAATATTCGTCGGAAATGCCGATCCGGAACAACCACTCCGTGCCCGGCGCAACCAGTCCCTGCGATGGATTGAACCGCACGCGCAGGTGGTAGACGAATCGCGGGCCGTTGATCAGCCTTTCCAGCTCGCTGAACACCTTTACCATTTGTTTGCCGGTGGGACAGGGCGCAAACATGCCGCCTGTGTCTTCGGCAAGCTGTGCGAAGAATCCCGCATCCGGTGCCGGGCCGAGGGCAATCACATGAATGGCAATTCCTGCGTGCTGCGCTTTCTGCACAACGCTCCCGAGGGAGGTCCCGCTGCTTTGATCATTCCCGTGGACCAATAATACCAACTGCTTTCTCGCCACCGGGTCGCCGTTGTCGATCAGCAGATCGAGCGCTTCGTCCGCGCCGTCGAGTATCGCGTTGAGGCCGCCGGTCCGGTGACCGAGCTCGAAAATGTAGTTGCCGTCGCCGTTGGAGCCGTTTGTCACTTGAACCCCCTGCACCTCGAGCGGTTCGGCCGAAAGGCTTCCCTGTCGGGCAGATGCGCCGATGAGGAGCGTGTTCGGGCTGACCACATCGTGAACGAATTTGTTGATGGCCTGTGCCCGCGTGTTAAAAGGATCCGTATCGGCGTAGCTCCCGCTCTGGTCGATCACGAAGACGGTAGACGAAGGAGCCGCGGGAGCGGGAAGGTCATACGCATCGACCGATTCAACGGTGTAGCTACCGGCCGGTCCGCTGACCTGGAAGTCCGCCGGGCCGAGGTAATCGTTGTCGAACCCTTCGTAAAATGTGTTCAGAACGAGGACGCTCGCCTCAAAAACAATTTCGGAGGAAGAGTGGCCCGCGTACCCGGCGCTCTGCAACAGCGCCACATCCGCATCCGCCGGCAGGTACCTCCGGTCGCCCGGGCCATCGATGGCACAGCCGGCCAGCACAAGAACGATCAAACTGCACACCCTACTCTTCATAATAGATCGTTTTCTTTCGGAGCTTTAAGGGCAGGTAAAATGTCAATCCCATGCCCACGGTATGAAAGCTTACGGGATACGTGTCGCCGGGAGATCCAAGACGGTACTGGTAACGGACATCGACCTTTCCAAGACTCGCAAAGTGAAGACAGAACCCCAACAGCGCATTCGCGTATCCCTCGCGGCTGTACAGGATGTTGTCCATGTCCGCCGAATTAAAATATTCCTCCTGTGGGTTCTCAAGCGCCTTCGACTGAAAACTGTATTCAAGGAAATAGGGGAACGCAAAGACGCCGCCTGCAAATACCGAATAACGGATCAGGTTCGTCGACCCGAACTGGTACCCGATGTATATGGGCACATCCACCTGGTAAAACAGAGTATGGAAGCTCAGCCGCTCGTCGACACCGGGAGCAGTTGGATAATAAAGAGAATAGTTATAAGTATTCAGGTCGAAGGACGGCTCGACCACCGCATATATTTTTTTGTAATCCACCTGGAGGACCGTTCCGATTACAATTGACTGGCCGGCGGAAAAAAACTTCCAGCGGTTATCCTTCACCAGGTACTGGCTGTATGAGTGCGTGCCCGCCACCATCGGCGCATCGATCTTTACCTGCTTGAGAACGTGATACTGGAACGTCAGCCCGAGATTGAGACGCTGGCCATATCCTGTCAGCCCCGCGCAGGAGAAAAAAACAGAAATCAATATAAGTCTGACGCTCTTCATTTGAGGGCGGGGTAATGGTTGACAATGGGTACGACAAGCAGGATCGAGCCGACGTTGGTATACGGACTGTTCAGGTAGGGATGCTCACCGAAAACGGGAGACAGAAAGCGCGTGGTGGTGCCGGCAAGGAAAACCGAAATACCTTTGACCTCAAAACCCAGGCAATAGCGCGTGGAAGTTCCTTTCAATCCATTCCCGAATGAAAACACCCGGTCGATCCTGCCCGCGAGCGGCATGAAGGTCTTTATGCGCAACCACAGCGATGCATAGACATTGTCCGACTGAAGAGGAAAGTATTCGTACCCGAAGGAAGTATAGAAGCCCTTGATCCTTAAACCCTGCAGAGAGTTGTCGGAAGCCTTCGATTCCCACAGGTTGATCCGCGACCCGATGCCGACGCCGTAGGTACTTTTTCCCGATATCCCCAGCGGGTCTACCGTTAAAACGGGGGATACGTACACATTATAAAGGAGTGGCCGTTTGGGCTTAAATGCGCCTGCCTTGTAAGCTTTGAAGGTTTTTCCGTCGATAACCGCATCCTGGCCCCTGCAAGGCCAGTGAAGTAAAATAAGGCCCAGACAGATCAAATACAGACACGAAACACTTTGGATTGAGAACGATCGTTTCTTGTCCATAGCCAGGTATTGGGGGTATCGAATATAATGAATAATAACCCTTCCCGAAAGAGGAACCGCCCTTGACCGATTAAATTTTGATTTTTAGTTGCCCGCGCATGGGCAAAACACTTGGGTATATCGATTATGTGAAGTTAATTTAACATGCAATAAACTCCGGCATATGAAAAAAAACATCCTCATTTTGCTCGCTGCCCTCATCGTTTGCAGCCCGGCTGTCAGCCAGAAGAAAAAAGCGAAGACCACGGAAAAGAAACCTGAAACGGTACAGGTTGAGAACAAGGTACTGTTAAGTCCGCCTGTGAAGGTCGCCACTGTGGAAGGCATCACGGAGTATCGCCTTCAAAATGGATTGCGCGTCCTTCTTTTTCCGGACCAGTCGAAGCAGACCATCACGGTGAATATTACCTACATGGTTGGCTCGAAGCATGAGAACTACGGCGAGACCGGGATGGCCCACTTGCTGGAGCACCTGGTCTTCAAGGGGACGCCGAAGCACGCGAACATTCCGCAGGAGCTCACCGAGCATGGAGCGAGGCCCAACGGAACGACGTGGGTGGACCGCACAAATTATTTCGAAACGTTCAACGCGACCGATCAAAACCTGGAGTGGGCGCTCGATCTTGAGGCCGACCGGATGGTCAACTCGTTCATTTCCAAAAAAGATCTCGAAAGCGAGATGACCGTTGTGAGGAATGAATTCGAGTCCGGTGAAAACGACCCGTTCGGCGTGCTGATGGAGCGTGTCATGTCGACGGCATACTTGTGGCACAACTATGGAAAGTCCACCATCGGCGCACGCGCAGACATCGAGAATGTACCGATCGAAAGACTGCAGGCTTTTTATCGCAACTACTACCAACCCGACAATGCCGTGCTCACGGTGGTGGGAAAAATAGACGAAGCAAAAACGCTCCGGCAGATCAACGAAAAATTTGGTGTTGTTCCCCGTCCGGCGCGCGCCATACCCCATGCCTATACGGTTGATCCGACCCAGGACGGCGAGCGGTCTGTCGTGCTCAGGCGGGTCGGCGATACGCAGGTCGGCATGACGGCGTATCACATTCCCGCGGGATCCCATCCTGACTACGCAGCCATCCAGGTACTTAGCCAGGTGCTGGGCTCCGAACCTTCCGGCAGACTTTACAAGGCGCTGGTGGATTCGAAAAAAGCAAGCCAGGCGGGAGCGTTCTCTTTCCAGTGGAAAGAACCCGGCCTGCTGATGACCTACGCCCAGGTGCTGAAGGAAAAATCGCTCGACGACGCCATGGCAACCATGAAGCAAACGCTCGACGACATGATCAGCCACCCCGCCACGCAGGAGGAAGTGGACCGCGCCAAAAATGAGATCGTGAAATCCATCGAGCTGATGTTCAATTCTTCAGAACGCATCGGCTTAAGACTCAGCGAATCGATCGGCGCCGGCGACTGGCGGTTGTTGTTCCTCACACGCGACAGGATCAAAGCGGTCACCGTCGACGACGTGAAGCGCGTGGCGGCACAATACCTGAAAGCCGACAACCGCACCACGGGTACGTTCCTGCCGACGGAAAAACCGCAGCGCGCTGAAATCCCCCCGACACCGGACGTGGAAGCGCTGGTAAAAGATTACAAGGGAAACCCTGACATTACCGCGGGTGAGGAGTTCGATCCCGCGCCCTCGAATATTGAATCCAGGACGATGCGCAGCGCGCTTCCCGGCGGAATGAAACTCGCGCTGCTCCCGAAAAAAACACGTGGTCAGTCCGTTGAAGCCAGGATCACCCTGCGTTTCGGCGACGAAAAATCCGTGCTCAATAAAGGTACGGCCGCGGAGTTCGCCGCCTCCATGCTCGACAAGGGAACGGCCAGGCATACGCGCCAGCAGATCAAAGATGAATTCGACCGCCTCAAGGCGAACGTCTATATCGGAGGAGGCGCGACCCAGGCGTTTATCAACATCACCACGACGCGACCCAACCTTCCGGATGTTTTGAAATTGGTGGACGAGCTGTTGAAGGAGGCGAACTTCCCCCAGGACGAATTCGAGAAGCTGAAGAACGAAAGGCTGGCGGACATAGAAACGAGCCGCAGCGAGCCGCAGGCCATCGCCATGAACGAAATCCAACGGCACATCAACCCGTTTCCAAAAAG
>DASVOT010000356.1:0-10822 GCA_036383235.1 Chryseosolibacter sp. | reverse complement strand
TACAAGATCATCGGCAATAAATTTCTACCTACCAGCTGTCAGGTGACCTGGAAACTCAAGGAGGGTGATTTTCACTGGCTGGATCTGGAAGTCACGGCAATCGAATAATAAAAGAATACGAAAGAACGCATGGCCTACTGTTTATTGGGCCAGTCCCGCCATCCATGATAGAAAATACTGAAATCAGGCAAACGCTCCCGTGAAACAAACGAGATGAAGCAAACGATTGCGACCCAATACAGCTGACGAATATCAGGGGTCGCTCAAAAACGGGCTGATATCAATCATCCTGCGGAAGAGCAAACATCATGCTCGCGATTCTGCTCAGCCTATACCTTGCGTGCATATTAAACCAACAAGAAAATGAAAGCGACTAAAATTCTCCTGATTCCAATTTTGATCGTTGCCCTCTATATCAATAATGTGCAGGCGCAACAGTCCCTTCAGGTCAAAGCGTATTCACTCATGATCGAAGGAACCTCCAGCCTTCACGATTGGGAATCAACCGTCGAAAAACTCGACTTCAAAGGCACGTTCACCCTCGCCGGAAATTCCCTCACCGCCATCAAAGGCGTGGTAGCAACCATTCCGGTAAAATCCATCAAGAGTCCGAAAGGAAAGATGATGGATAACAAGACCTATGAGGCCTTCAACTACGAGAAGAACCCCAATATCATATTCACGATGACCGGCAGCAAGATCGACGAGCGCAAAGGCATCATTGACGCCCTCGGCACACTCACCATGGCCGGAATGACAAAGCCGATCGACCTCAGCCTGAACTACAAGCTGCTGCCCGACGGTGACGTCAGGATCACCGGTTCAAAAAAGCTCCTGATGACCGATTTTAAAATGGAGCCTCCCACGGCCATGATGGGCGCGATAAAAGTCGCCGATGAAGTCGTTGTGAAAATCGATCTGACCTTAACCCCCGGAACCCAATTAACTAAAACCAAATAAACGAACATCAAACACTCAACACAATTACTCTTAAACAAATCAGTCTTAAAACTTACAGTTATGTCACTCACAAAAAAATCAGGATACATGAGCGCCATCTTGCTCATGTTACTCACCGCGGGCGCTTATGCCCAGTTAGGACCCATCCAGTACTTCCGGCCTTATGACCAGAGGGGTATCAATGTCTTTGAGACCGGCAAGGCAGACACCGTAGCCTTTGACGGACTTAAACTGAAGATCGGCGCGAACTTCGCGCAGCAATTTCAAAGCCTGAGCCACTCCAACTCGGAGAATGTGGTTGGCGAAGTAAACAAGAATGCGCTTTATGACCTCGCCCCTGGCTTTAACCTTGCCATGGCAAACTTCAACATCGACGTTCAATTGGCAGACGGTGTTCGCGTAAGTCTCGTTTCGTACATGTCGACACGGCACCACAACGAATTCTGGGTTAAAGGCGGGTATTTCCAAATCGATAAAGTCGGCTTCCTCAACAACGACTTCATGAACGATCTTTGGAAGAACCTCACCCTGAAGATCGGGCACATGGAAATCAACTATGGCGATGCGCACTTCCGCAGGTCTGACGCAGGTAACACCCTTTGGAATCCGTTCATCGAGAACAACATCATGGATGCATTTGCAACCGAGATCGGTGGCGAGCTGTACTGGCAGAAATCCGGCTTCCTCGCCATGGTCGGCGCAACGGATGGAGAAGTGCAGGGCAGTGTGACCAAAGCTGCCGACCGTGCACCTTCCTTCTACGGCAAGGTAGGGTATGACAATAAAGTAGGCGACAATGCCCGTGTACGTCTCACCGGTTCCGTCTACACAACGAAATCCTCGATCAGCAACACGATTTACGGAGGCGACCGTTCCGGATCACACTACTACTATGTGCTGGAGCCCGCCAACGCCACGCTGACTGCAAACGCCTTCTCGGGCCGCATCAACCCTGGTTTCAAAGACAACGTCACCAGCTTCATGATCAACCCGTTCGTGAAATTCCATGGCCTCGAGGTCTTCGGTACCTATGAAGTTTCCAAAGGTAACAGCCAGGTTGAAAATGGCGAGATCCAGTCTACCGACCCTGCTCAGCCCCGGCTCTCCGCTCTGAAGGACCGCCAGTTCAATCAGTATGCGATCGACGGTCTGTACCGCTTCGCAAATGACAGACTCTATGTAGGTGCGAAATACAATGTAGTAGACGGCGACCTCGCGTTTGGACAAAGCACCACCCAGCCGAATATCAACCAGGGCGTTCGCGACAACGTGAAAGTAGAACGGACCGCTGTCTCCGCCGGTTGGTTTATCACCCCGAATATCCTGATGAAAGCCGAGTATGTTACTCAGAAATACCTGGACTTCCCGGCAGCCGATATCCGGAGCAATGGAAAATTTGACGGTTTTGTAGTAGAAGGTGTAATAGGTTTCTAGGTTAATGAGCAGGGTCCCACGGGACCCTGCTTCCTTTTTGAAAAGCAATCCCACCGCAATGAAAAGCAAGAACCTCGCAATCATGATCGTGCTGACGATCCTCATCAGCGGCTTCAGCGACCAGGGCGTCTGGATCATCGATTCACACAGCAGGCTTACCATCAAGGGATTTACAAACGTTAACAACTTCAGCTGCACCATTGAATACTATCCCGGCTCCGATACCCTTCAATATGTGGAGAAAGCTTCAACCAGGGAACTCCTGTTCACCCGCAGCCTGATGACCATCCCCATCCGCAGCTTTGATTGCGGAGCCAATCCCATCTCAAAAGACTTCTGGCAAACGCTGAAAGCCGAAACGTACCCCGATATGAAGATCAACTTCGTTTCGCTCGAAAACATCTATGCAAGCACCGGAAATGTAAAGGGTGTCGTCGATATCTCCCTCGCAGGCGTCACCTCCAGATATACGATCTGCTACGAGGCGGTCGTCAATGAAAACGGCACGGTGTTGCTCACCGGAATGCATTCGGTAAACTTCTCCGACTTCCAGCTCCAGGCACCTGAAAAATTGAATGGACTCATCCGGGTGAAAGAAGGACTCAAGGTCTATTTTAACCTGGTGTTGAAGGAAATCTAGCCACCCCGTCCGCGGTTTCTCTCCCGACCACCTCCGCCTCCCTTTACCATCTAAACAAACTTCTCATACCGGCCCGTCTTCTCCCGGATCGAGATCCTGAAAAAGATCGGACGTAACTTCTTTTCTCCCGCGGGAGGTTGACGCGTCGGCTTGGCGGATTCGCTGGTGATCAGCGGCGACAAACGGGCACTCAACCGCTGGAAGGCTTTCAACTGCAGCGCCTGTGTTGTCAGCTCCTCGTATTCACCCGTAATAATAACGCTTCGCCAGCTGGCCATGTTTTCAATGATGTCAACCTCGAAGCAAATCGAAGGGTTCTTCCGCATCATTGAAATCTTCAGGCCCGTCTTCGAGTGACCATAAATGCAATGGCCATCAAATGCATAGGCAACGGGCACGACATACGTTCTCCCATTCAGATGACAACCAATCCGGCCTACCACCTGACTGGCCAGCACCTGATCAATCTGATCTTCCGTTAATCGATCGGTCATAACTGATAACATTTGCTAACGAACTATTCCTTCAACGTCATTCAGATACCCTCGAATAAGAGAACGGATTCGAGGTACTGAGGCTCCACAACGTTCCAGTTGAATCTGCGGCGGATAGCGGCCGCGTATTCGCTGATGCCGGGTCTTTCGCCATGCACGACAAAAGCGAGCTTCGGCTTCCCGGCAAAATTCTCCATCCACGCGAACAGCTCGCTGCGATCGGCGTGACCCGAAAAATAGCTCACGTTCTCGATCCGGCAGTTCACGGGCACCATCTCTCCAAAGATCTTGATCTCAGGCTCTTTATCTACCAGCCTTCGTCCACGTGTACCCTCCGCCTGATACCCCGATATGAGCAAGGTGTCCTGCCTGTTGCGCAGGCGATGATACATATGGTGCAATATCCGGCCGCCCGTCATCATTCCGCTCGAGGATATAATGATCGCCCGGGTCTTAAGCGCGTTCAGATCCTTCGAATGCCTCGATGACTTGACGAACACAAGCATATTGGTTTCGAGCTGCGCTGCAAACTCATTCCGGTTGAACTGGACTTTGTGGTACTGCGGGTAATTATAGTATAGGTAAGTGGCCGAGGTGGCCATCGGGCTGTCTATATAAACAGGCACATCCGGAATCCGGTCGGCCTCCATCAACTTGTGGAAATAATACAACAACAATTGCGTTCGTCCGACGGCAAAGGCCGGAATCAGCAAGATGCCCTTGTTAGCGAACGTTTCATTCACAATTCGCTCCAGGTCGCCGGCCGGGTCTGCAACGGGATTATCTTTATTTCCATACGTCGATTCAATGAACAGCACATCGGCTCGTGTGACCGCCGCCGGAGCACGAAGCATGATATCGTTCTGCCGGCCGAGGTCTCCCGAAAAAACGATTGTCTTCTCTTGTCGGTCCCCGCGTATAACCACTTCGGTAACAGCCGCCCCAAGCAAGTGACCGGCTTCGTGGAAGACAATATCCACGCGGTCATGAATGGCGATCCTTTGCCCGAAGGGATATTTTTTAAACAGGGGGAAGACGTTCTGCGTGTCGCCTGTGGTGTACAATGGAAGTGGGTTCGAATGCTTTGAATATCCTTTCTGCTGCGCGTATGACGCCTCTTCCTCCTGTAGGCGGGCAGAATCCTGCAGCATCAGCTCCATCAGATCCGCCGACGGCGGCGTGCAATAGATAGGCCCGTTAAATCCCTCCTTCACAAGCTTGGGAAGATATCCGCTGTGATCGATATGGGCATGGCTGATAACGACGGCATCGATCGATGCGGGATCCACTGGAAATTCCTCCCAGTTCCGCAGGCGCAACTCCTTCAGGCCCTGGAACAATCCACAGTCGAACAAAAGCCTGAAGTCGCCGATATTCAGTAAAAACCTGGAGCCTGTCACCGTTTGCGATGCTCCCAGGAACTTGACCGTGACATTCATTGAGGCAAGATGGCAAATTAATGTAAAGACGCGGGGTGACAAAAGTCATTTTTTTGCATGATGGCGGTCAAGTCGCCGGGTGCCTTCCACCTATACATTTGAAAGATTAATCGCGAAGCCGATGAAAAAACTTCTCGTTCCGATGGATTTCTCTCAGGAAAGTATAAACGCATTCCGGTTTGCGCTGGACATGGCGGGCAGAATGGAAGCATCCCTGCTGCTGCTGAACGTCGTCCCGCTGCCCGTCTTGCGCAATACGCCGTTCATGTCCATGGGTGAATACAAGAGACACCTCGTGCGACAGCTCAGTCAGACTGCGCAAAAAAGGTTCAGCAAACTCAGCTCGCAATACAATACAGCGAACATTAAAATAGAGACCTCCCTGGTATCGGGCCGGGTTCACAACGCAATCCTGGAGTGCGTTCAAAAGCAAAACATCGATTTCATCATTATGGGAACCAAAGGCGCGGAAGGGATACGCGAATTGATCGTTGGTTCACAGACCGAAAAAATCGTCCGCTATTCACCCGTCCCACTCATGGCGGTGAAGGAATATCATTCCGAATTGAGCATCAGGAACATCGTGTTCCCCAACATGCTTGATACCGAGCACCAGGAAGACCTTGTCTCGAAGGTGAAGGAACTCCAACATCTGTTCGGGGCCACGCTGCACCTCACGTGGGTCAATACGCCAGCGAGGCACAGACCTGATGCAGCGATCAGGCACGATCTGCAGGCGCTCGCAGACTGGTTCATGCTGCAGGATTATACGATCAACGTCTTCAATTATTCCGATGAGGAATCCGGCATCGTTGAATTTACCAGGCTCGTAGACGGCGATCTCATCGCCATGGGAACGCATGGCGCAAAAGGGATCAACCACCTTATCCGTGGAAGTCTCGCAGAAGACGTCGTGAACCATGTTCGCGTACCCGTGTGGACGTACTGTCCAAAATCCGCCGCCAGACATTCAACTCAAAAAACAATCCGATGGTCAGGGAAAGCATCATAGAGAATGCCGTATTGTGCTTTCACTGCGGCCAGGCGTGTGAAGAAGCGCATTGGCTGGATGACAAACCATTTTGCTGCCTGGGTTGCAGGACCGTCTACGAGATCCTCAGCGCCAATCAGCTCTGCGAATATTATGACCTGGAGAAAAATCCGGGCGTGCAGCTGAAAGAGGAGAATGATGAAACGTTCCGCTATCTCGAAGGGAAAGACATCCGCAGAAAGATCCTGGATTTTGACTCTCCATCGTATGCAAGGGTGACCTTCCATATCCCGGCGATCCATTGCGTTTCCTGTGTGTGGCTGCTGGAGAATCTTCACAAGATCCGGGAAGGCATTCTGAAGACAGAAGTAAACTTTGTACGCAAAAACGCGGTGATCGATTTTGATCCGCGTAAAATACAGCTCGGCGCCATCGCGCGGTTGCTGGGCACCCTGGGATATTTGCCGCAAATCAACGCCGATGCCGAGGAACGCGTCAAGCCCAAAGCCGACCGTTCCCTGGTCGTAAAGGTCGCCATCGCCGGATTCTGCTTCGGCAACGTTATGCTCTTCAGTTTCCCGGAATACCTCGGAATTGATCAGGGCGAAGCAGGACTCTCCCGTATTTTTTCATGGCTGAATCTCATGCTTTCCCTTCCTGTTTTCCTGTACAGCGGCTGGGATTACATGCGATCGGCAGCGAAGAGTTTCAGCCAGAGACAGGTGAACATCGACGTTCCGATCGCGGCGGGCCTGATAGCACTGTTCCTCAGAAGCAGCTACGATATTATCACCACCACGGGACCGGGTTATTTCGATTCGTTCACAGGACTGGTGTTCTTTCTCCTGATCGGCCGGTGGTTTCAGAACAAAACATACGAAACACTGTCATTCGAACGCGATTACACCTCCTACTTCCCCCTCGCAGTCAACAGGCTTAAAGACAATGAATGGCAGCCGGCGGTCATCTACAAGCTGGAACGCAACGATATCATACGCATCCGAAACCTGGAGATCATACCCGCCGACAGTACGCTGCTGGACCAATGGGCTTACATCGATTACAGTTTTGTGACCGGTGAATCAAGACCGGTAAAGATCACGCAGGGAGATCGGGTATACGCCGGCGGACGACTCATCGGCTCGCCAGTCAATCTCGTGGTGGACAAAAAAACTTCTCAAAGCCACCTGACCAGTCTCTGGAATCATCATGCTTTCAAGAAAACTCACGAAAGCAGGTTCCAGAAGATCATCGACCGGGCAGCCAGGAAATTCACATGGTCCGTGCTGGCCATTGCCTTTATCACGGCGCTCTACTGGCAATTCACCGACCCGTCGCAGGTATGGCTGATCCTGAGCTCCGTATTGATGGTTGCATGCCCCTGTGCCCTCGCCCTGGCGGCGCCCTTCACCTTTGGCAGCATGCTGAGGGTCTTTGGCCGAAACCAGCTTTACCTTAAAAATGCCGACGTCGTCGAACGGATGGCGCGGATCGATGCGGTGGTATTCGACAAAACAGGAACGGTTACGCATGGCCAGGCACCTGAAATCAAATCTCACGGCGAATGGTCGGATTCCGAGATTGCTGCGATCCGTACGCTCACGAGCTACTCGACTCATCCACTCAGCAGGATGATCGCCGAACGCATCGGGCGCAGCGCAAGCCAGGCCGTGACCGGATTCAAAGAGATCCCGGGCCAGGGCATCGAAGGCGTCATCGACGGAAAGAAATTCAGGATAGGCTCTCCCTCCTTTACTGGGCACAGTCAGGGCAGCGACTCACCGTCAGCAACCGTTTTCGTTTCCATTAATGACACTCCGCGGGGCTATTTTATCATCAGCACCAGCATACGCGGCAACATTTCCGCAATGCTTTCGCGCCTCGGAAAAAAATGCGTGGCGCTTCTTTCCGGCGACCGCGACAGAGACCGTGCTGAGATGCAAAATATCTTTAACCCGGGTGTTGAGATGCGCTTCAATCAAAGCCCGCAAGACAAGCTGGACTATATCGGGGCCCTGCGGCAGAAAGGAAGAAGAGTGATGATGGTTGGCGATGGCCTGAATGATGCCGGCGCGCTGAAACAAAGCGATGTGGGTATCGCCGTTACGGACGACACCGGCGTATTCACTCCCGCGTGTGACGGCATTTTGCACGGCAGCCGCATCGGGATGCTGGACAAGTACCTGGACCTGGCGAGATCCGCCGCGCGCGTGGTGAAAACCGGCTTCGGAATCTCGTTCTTCTACAACGCCATCGCCCTGACCTTCGCAGTCACAGGCAACCTCACTCCGTTGACAGCTGCCATACTCATGCCGCTCAGCAGCATAAGTGTGGTCGGCTTTTCCACGCTGGCGGTCAATTTTACAGCAAAAAGAAAATTAGAAAACCCATAAACAAGACAATCATGAACTACATGACAGGCGAAGAAGCCATCAGCATCATCAAACCAGGTAACCGCGTGTTTGTGCACGGCGGTGCAGCCACTCCGCACTTCCTGCTGAGGAAGCTCGCGGAAAGAGCCTCATCCCTCTGGGATGTGGAAATCGTGAGCATCAGCCTTCAGGGCGATGCCGTAATCGCGGATAAGAAATACAGGGACAGTTTCCGGATCAATTCGCTGTTCGTGTCGCAGAATGTCCGCGAGGCGGTCAACGACGGACGCGCCGATTATGTACCCATTTTCCTTAGCGAGATCCCCAACCTGTTCCGCCGCGGAATACTGCCACTCGACGTAGCACTGGTACAGGTATCGCCGCCGGATAAGCACGGGTATTGCTCCCTGGGCGTGTCGGTAGACATTGCCGGGACGGCTATAAAGACCGCGAAGTATGTCATCGCACAGGTCAACCCGCGTATGCCCCGAACGTTAGGCGACGGCCTCGTCCACACAAAAGATTTTTATGCCATGGTCGAAGCGGAGGAGGAACTGCCCGAAGTCACCAGTCGCGAATCGCTGGCGGAGATCAGCCAACGGATCGGCGCCTACTGCGCGGGCATCATCGAAAATGGCGCCACCCTCCAAACCGGTATCGGCTCGGTGCCCGACGCGGTGCTCGCCAGCCTCTCAAACCATAAAGAGCTCGGAATCCACACGGAAATGTTCTCGGACGGCATCATCCCATTGATTGAAAAAGGCGTGGTCACCAACCAGCACAAAAGGAAACACCGCGGCAAGAGCGTAACGTCTTTCCTCGTCGGAACACGCAAACTGTACGATTTCGTGGACGACAATCCCTCCGTAATGGTGTTGAACATCGACTACGTTAACGATACCTCCGTCATTCGCACCAACCCGAAAGTGACGGCCGTGAACGCGGCCATCGAAGTGGATATCACCGGACAGGTCTGCGCTGATTCCATCGGCACCTATCATTATTCAGGCGTGGGCGGACAAATGGACTTTGTACGCGGCGCATCGTTGTCGGAAGGCGGTAAACCCATCATCGCCCTGCCGTCGATTACCAGCAAAGGGGAATCCCGGATCTCGGCCTTCCTGAAGCAGGGAGCAGGCGTGGTGACAACCCGGGCGCACGCGCATTATATCGTCACCGAGTATGGCATCGCGTACCTGTATGGAAAGAACATGCGGCAACGCGCAAAAGCACTGATCAGCATCGCTCACCCGAATCACCGCGAACGGCTCGAACGGGAAGCGTTTGAACGGTTCCACAATTATGAGTTCGAACGGACTATCTATTAACGAATGAACATCATCATTATCCTGATCGCGATCAGTCTGACCCTTGCGCTGGTCTTTCTTACCATCTTCTTCTGGTGCATGAAGTCGGGACAATACGACGACACGTATACCCCGGCCGTGAGAATGTTGTTTGAAAACAAAGCACCAAAAGAAAAAAATCCGGGAAGCAGCGACGTGAAGGGCCAGTCCGGCCGTGCATCGGAAGTCAAGCGCCGCGCGGGCAATGAGGAGGGCCAGGGATCCCTGCCTTCCACCCGCGCGAGGCTTGATGAGTCCTCTCTCCTTTAAGAAAAAGGTTGGTCCCAAAAGGACCGGCGCAGCGCGGCTGCCTAAAAAGAAATTTTTAATTTGAAAACCGGAAGTTAACGCCGAATATTGCGCCAGGTACTTGGACTTCCAGATGAGTTTTTTCGGGCACGCGATTTTCCATCTCTCGCCCAGGTGAATTTATGATCAATTTTTTCCGGCTTCCATTCATTTTCTTCGCCTTGGTCAGTCTGCTGTTCGGGCTCTGGACCGGATTGAACCGCATCGGCTGGAATTTCGGCGCCTCCCCGGTCAACATGCATCACGGCGCGATCATGGTGGGCGGATTCCTGGGAACACTCATCTCCCTGGAAAAGATCATCCCACTGAAAAACAAGCTGTTGTTCGTTATTCCGGCATTGAGCGCGTCGGCTATCCCGTTCTTCCTGCTGAATGTTCCGACCGTGGCTTTCCTGGCGCTCATCCTGGCCGCCGCCGGGCTGTTGCTTGTTTTCATCTTCTATTTTGCCAGGGAGAAAAGCCTGATCTACATTCTCATGATGGCCGGAAGCATCTGCTGGCTGACGGGAAATGCGCTTCTGCTTACCAGGAATTTCTATCCGCTCGCATTTCCATGGTGGGCCGGCTTCGCCCTCTTCATCATTACAGCGGAACGCCTGGAGCTGATGAAGTTCCTGCCGGTATCAAATGCAGCGAAACTCCTGCTCGCCGGCTTTCTCCTTCTTTATATCGGCGGTGTTTTGCTTTCATTTCATGGACCCGGCTACACGATCAGCGGCGTCGCGCTGATTGGCGTTTCACTCTGGCTCATGCGTTATGACATGGTGGGTATCTCAATCCGGAAGGAAGGTCTGACGAAATTTGCAGGCACGTCGCTGCTGGCCGGATACATCGCCA
>DASVOT010000355.1:0-3296 GCA_036383235.1 Chryseosolibacter sp. | reverse complement strand
GGTCTCGCCCTCTTAGTCCTTCCTGCAATCCGTTAAACAATATCTTCACGTGCTCCAGGGAAGGTGCCTGTCTGATCAGCCGGGCGCACGCGGCAAAGCCTGCAGAATCTGACTGCATGGCATATCGCTGTATGAGGCGGCCGAGCAAAGTTGTGCTCACTGTTTTGTTTTGCCACAGCGACTTGTCATTAAATAGGGCCAGCACGGCCTCAGGATGGGAGGTTGTCGATTCCAGCGCCCACCAGATTTGCAAAGGGATGTCCGGATCGGTTGAGTCATCGTGTCTCAGCAAGTTGCGGATGATTGGCAAGGCGGCATCGGATGGCAAGCGCCTGGCAGTTGCGGCAAGCTGACTTCTCACCTCCGCGTTCGACTCTTCCGCGGCGAGGCGGGCCAGAGCAACGCCAAGGCTATCTGATGTCTTCCAGTCGTCACCTGTTAAACGCACCGCCCACAGTCTGACGAAAGGATCCGGGTGCCGGAGGCAGCGCAATGCTGTCTGCTCCTCGAAGCCACCACTGAGATTGAGCGCCCATAACCCTTCGAGGGCCAGCTGGCCGTCATCCTGGTCGATAAGCTTCCTCAATGCAGGAATCACCGTAGGGTCTCTGCGATCGCCGAACTTGACAAGCGCCTGCTGGCGGAACCACCGGTTTTTATTTGACAACACGGCCACAAGCTCCTCGTTCTTCAGAGAAGACAGGTCGAAAGGCGGACGGCCCGGCGTTTCGCTCCTGGAGCCCAGCCGGTAAATCCGCCCGTTCGATTTGCTCCACGTATCCCGTGGGTCCACGTGCGAGAGCCGGCTGTCGTACCAGTCGGCGATGTACACTGCTCCATCGGGTCCCAGTGTGACATCCACGGGCCGGAACCAATGGTCCGGCGTTTCAACGATCTTTGCCTCGTCCACAATTCCGAAGGTGGACCCATGAGGCTCAAACCTGCTGAGCTGAACATAACTCTGAAGAGGGTTCAGGGCGATCATCTTTCCCCAGTAATGCGCGGGCAGGCTTCCGCCCTCGTATTTTATGAACGCATGCGTGAAGCGGACTTTTTCGCCTTCAAGGGCCATGTTGGACAGAAATCCAAACGCATAGGGGTTGGTGAGCGCGCCATGCTTGCCGAAATTCCGCACATAGTACGCGCCCTGTTTATAGTATTGCCCACGCGCGGTACCATTGTCTCCGGAATAGATTCTTCCCTTGCCATCGATCTCGACATCGAACGTATTTCCGCCGCCCTCTGCGAAGACTTCGAAAACATGCGATTCCGGATTGTAACGCCAGATGGCCTGTCCGTCGAACTTTACATTTTTTGAAACAGATGAGCTGACATTCGCCGTGGTCGTGCTCCCCTGAGCCCCGTACAGCCATCCGTCCGGTCCCCATCGCAGATTGTTTGCCACGGCGTGCGTATCTTCCAGCCCGAACCCGCGCAGGTGCACAACGGGCGGCCCATCCGGCATCCCGTCATCATCCGGATCGGGATAGGCCAGCAGATACGGAGGATTCAACACCCAGATATTTCCGCGCCCAAGAGCAACGCTGGTAGCGATGTTAAGACCTGTGATGGCATCGGTCGATTTATCGTATGTGCCGTCCTGATCGGTATCCTCGAAAAAAGTCACCTTATCCGCGCCTTTCGGGCCCTGTCCGGGGGGAGGCGGAACTTTATCGAAAGTTGCCCGGATGTGCTGATCCATACTCATGACTTTCAGGTCCTTGGGATATGGATACTGATTATACTGAACGACCCACAGGCGCCCTTTGTGATCGAATGAGATGTGTACTGGCTGCGTGATCTCCGGCTCCGACAAAATAAGCGTCAGCGCGAGGTCATCCGGCACGCGGAACGACGCTGCCGAACGCTCAGGAGTAAGCGGCTGCGAGCTGTCAGACAGTGCTCCCCTGCCCTCAAAAGTTTTCATAAAGGAAAGCACTTCCTCGTTTCCGGCCACCTCCTCCAAGGGAACCGGCCGGTTTTCAGTTTTTTTACATCCCGCCGCAATGAGGATAAGGAATAGAAGAAGACTAAACTGCGTCGTGCCTTTCGAGGCTGCTACCATGGCAATTTCTGATTCATTTTCGCGATCATGTACCGATATTCGTGCTTTAGCGCGAGCGCATGCCGGACTCTTCAACCCTTTCAGCGAATCCCGGCTGTGTCATGCGGGAAACGCGCTTGATGCCAATGCAGAAAGCGCGAAACCTACCGTAAGATAGCAACAGTGCCTTTGTAATTTATCATTTTTTGTGAAAGGTGCATTTCGATGGTGTAAAAGTAAACGCCAGCCGGGAGCGGTGACCCATTGAACTGACCATCCCATTCGGTTTGAAACCCGCTGCATTGGAAAACGACGTTACCCTTTCCATCATACACGCGGATGCGGGTGTCCCGCTCGTCGAGCGCTAAGCGCGGAGTGATCTTCCAAGTGTCATTTGCAAAATCATTATTGGGAGTGAACGCGCTGGGGATCTCAAGTCCGGTATCGGTATCGAAGACAATCGTCCGCTCGCCGCCAGGGCTGGTGGTCTTTCCATCACTCACTTTGAAAGTGATCTTTTTCGACCCCGATGGCTGGCCGGAAGCCGATGAGTCCTCAAAGGTATACTGCACCGACCGCAGGACGTCCTGGTATTCGGCGAGCGAGGCGCGCCCGAACAGGAACAGCATCCCTGAGTCGGCCTCAAAGACGCCGCGAATATTTTCAGAGACGTCAAAGAGGAGTTGATCCTGGCCACGCCGGTAGCCCGCGGCATCAATCCTGATTTCTCCATAGAGCAACTGGTCATCGTCACGGTCTGTCACCTCTATTGATGAAGTGACGACAAGAGGCGCGCTGCCGTTGACCACCAGCGGCTCTTGTTCAATGCCTGACAGCTCAGGGGCGTCGTTTACCGGAGCGACCACGATTACCAGTGGATAGACGGGCGACGTGCCTGCCGCGTTGCTGACTGCGACCGGGAGGACGAGCTTTCCGGAGAAATCGCGATGCGGTTTAATCGTGGTGTTGACGACATCGTAATTCTCGCCCGGGTTGACATGAAGGCCGAATCCCTGAGGAAAGACATGGTCCGGATCATTTACAACCAGGTCAGACAAGCCGAGTGTCAGGGAGGAGTCCTCGGGGATCTGCAGGAAAGCCTGACCAATAATTTCCAGCCTTCCCTTTGATATCACTTCTATTTTCAGGCCGAACGGATCACTTGACGCGTGTCCGTCATTTACCGTGACGCTGACCGTCAGGATTCCTGCGAAAGCGTTTTCGGGCGTGATCGTGTTGCCTGAAAATGTAT
>DASVOT010000354.1:0-8839 GCA_036383235.1 Chryseosolibacter sp. | reverse complement strand
AGTGGCATTGGAATTACGGCAATCCAGCTGGCCAAGGCATTCGGCGCCCGTGTAAGCATAACTGCCGGAAGTGCAGAGAAATGCCAGGCATGCATCGGCCTCGGCGCCGACCGTGCCATCAATTACAACACAGATGATTTTGAGACCGCCCTTTCCAAAGAGGGCGCAGATGTGATCCTCGACATGATTGGCGGCGATTACATTCCAAAAAACATCCGGCTTTTGAAAGAGGAAGGGCGCCTTGTTTTCATCAATGCCATGAAAGGGGGAAAAGCGGAATGGAATGCGATTGATATTATGAGAAGACGCCTGACCATCACCGGCAGCACGCTGCGAAATCGCGAAATAGCCTTCAAGGCTGCGCTGGCGGCTTCTGTCCTAAAGAATGTGTGGCCGGTCATCGAGTCGGGGCGCTTTAAACCTGTGATTTACAAAACATTTTCGCTGCAACAGGCAGCAGAGGCGCACGCTCTTATAGAAAGCAGCAAGCACATCGGAAAAATTATCCTGGTAATCTGAGCAATTCCGGATTTAAAAATGCGCTATTATCGTTTGCGGATCTGAAACAACCTCTAACCTCACTACGAATTCAATTTATGCCTGAAAAAATAAACACCATCATCTTTGATCTTGGAGGAGTGCTGATCGACTGGAATCCGCGCTATCTGTATCGCAAGATTTTCAAAACGGAAGACGAAGTTTCCTGGTTTCTGGAAAATATCTGCACTTCGGAATGGAATGACCTCCAGGATGCCGGGCGCTCGTTTGAAGAAGCTACAAAGGAGCTCATCGCGAAACATCCCGAGTTTGAGGAACCAATCACAGCCTGGTATAGCCGCTGGCATGAGACCATCTCGGGCCCTATTCCCGGGACTGTTGAGGTGCTGAAGGGAATAAAGGAATCCGAAAAGTTCAGGTTGTATGCCCTGACCAACTGGTCAGCCGAAACCTTTCCGTGGGCGATGGCGCGGTTTGAGTTCCTGCATTGGTTCGAAGGGATTGTCGTTTCAGGCATTGAGAAGACCCGGAAGCCGTTGCCTGAATTTTACCAGATACTGTTCAATCGATACACCATCAATCCTTCCGAAGCGGTGTTCATTGATGACAATATCAAAAACATCAACGGTGCCCGCGCGCTCGGACTGGACACCATCATCTTTAGCAACCCCGGGCAACTGGCAGAGGAGTTGAGGGCCAGAGGGATACGATAAGGTATAGGGTCACCTATGGCTCAGCGTTGCTTTTTCAATGATATCGCAGCATTCGTGGATCTGGTCTTCGGTGATTACCAGGGGCGGAGCCAGCCGGATGATGTTGCCGTGCGTAGGTTTGGCCAGCAGGCCGTTTTTGGCAAACTCAAGGCAGAGGTTCCAGGCAGTTTTGCTTACGGGCGTGTCATTGATAACGATAGCATTAAGCAGTCCCTTGCCACGAACGAGTCTGATCAACTTCGACTTTTGCATCAGCGCGC
This sequence comes from Chryseosolibacter sp., assembly GCA_036383235.1. GTDB lineage: Bacteria > Bacteroidota > Bacteroidia > Cytophagales > Cyclobacteriaceae > Chryseosolibacter. The sequence continues at coordinate 7,368 of DASVOT010000354.1, read as the reverse complement.
TCATGCGCTTCCGGAAAACGACGCCGAGCTTATCGGCGTTGGCCGCGAGATTTTCATCTTTGACGACCTGAAGCGATTCGACACAGACTGCTGCGGCGAGCGGGTTGCCGCCGAAGGTGGATCCATGTTCTCCTGCCTTGAGCAACAGCATAATCACATCGTCGGCAAGCACGCATGATACTGGCATCGTTCCGCCGGAGAGCGCTTTTCCAAGTATGAGCAGGTCGGCACGCACCCCTTCGTGATCGGCAGCGAGCATTTTGCCAGTCCTCGCGATGCCGGTCTGAATTTCGTCGAGCATGAGAAGAACATTGCGCTCGCGGCATAAATTTTCCGCGGCTTTGAGATAGCCCTCCTGCGGCACATAAACGCCCGCCTCTCCCTGGATCGGTTCAAGCCACAATCCACAGACATTCGGGTTGGCCAGCGCTCTCGTGAGGGCCGGGATATTGTCATACTCGATGATTTCAAACCCAGGCATGAACGGACCAAAGTCGCGCCGCGCGTCGTCGTCGGTCGATGCCGAAATGATGGTCGTGGTTCGTCCATGGAAGTTGTTTCTTGCTGCCACGATCACCGCTTTGTCTGTCGGAATATTTTTCCTTTTATATCCCCACTTGCGGGCGAGCTTGATCGCCGTTTCATTTGCCTCTGCGCCGCTGTTCATGAACAGCGCTTTCTGATAACCGAACGTTTCGCAAATGTATTTTTCGGCGATGCCTAGCTTATCGTTGTAGAATGCCCGCGAGGTGAGCGTAAGCTCTTTTGCCTGGTTTGTCAAGGCCTGGATGATGCGCGGGTGACAGTGCCCCTGATTCACCGCGCTATACGCAGAGAGAAAATCGAAATAGCGTTTGCCTTCCACGTCCCAGACGAATACACCTTCGCCCCTGGCGAGGACCACGGGCAACGGATGGTAGTTGTGGGCGCCGTATTTGTCTTCCAGTAATATCGCGTCCTGGCTGGAGGTGATCGTCGCGTCCATAGTTTAACCGTCAAAAAGGCAAATTTAGTCAGTTTTGGGAGGATTTATTAAACAAAACAGAAAGAGCCTTCATCTTTTTCAAAAAGGTTACCGAATTTGCGAATAAAATGTCCCTTAGGCGCCGGCTAAAGATTGTCACAAGCTGTCAAACCAAAGTTCGAAATTGTCCGGGAAGAGATGACTGATTTTATTTCAACGACCTTTTCAGGAAGCATATGACGTTAATTACGGTTCTCATACTGGTAGTGATAATCTTGTTGCTGATAAACATCTGGTTGGTAAGCGCGGCAAACAAAGATTTCAGGGCAGACTCATTAGAACGGGAAATACTTAAAATTTCCTCCGAGTTATCAAAGATCGATCCGCTGCTGAGGGTGGAGTTTTCCGCCAACCGGGAAGAGACTTTCCGAAACGCCAAGGAAAACAGGGAGGAGTTAAGCAACTCCTTCGGAAAATTGAATGACTCGCTGCAAAATTCCTTTAAGGACACCAAAGAGGAGTTGTCAAGATCATTGAAGTCATTTGAGGACCGCTTCACGCAGAATGTTAAGGATTTCAATGAGCTTCAGCGCCAGAAGTTTGACGATCTGGTGAACCGGCAAATACAGATAAAGTCAGACACCGAGATCAAGCTTGATAAAATCAAGGAGTCGGTGGCGAACAGCCTTGAAAAACTGCAGGAGCAGAATTCCAGGAAGCTCGATGAAATGCGGGCAACGGTTGATGAGAAACTTCAATCCACACTGGAAAGGCGCTTCACGGATTCATTCAAATTGATCAGCAACAGATTGGACCAGGTCCACCAGGGACTGGGTGAAATGCAGAAGCTGGCTTCCGGAGTGGGAGACCTGAAAAAAGTGCTGACCAACGTGAAGACCAGGGGAAATTTGGGGGAAATTCAATTGGGCGGCATACTCGAACAGATATTTTCGCCGGACCAGTATGAAAAAAATTCCATCGTCAAGGCCGGAACGAATGAGCGGGTCGAGTATACGATCAAGTTACCGGGTCGGGGCGCCGAAAACACCCCTCTCCTGTTGCCGATCGATTCAAAATTCCCTAACGAAGATTATCAAAGGCTGCTGGAGACCTACGAGAACATGAGCGCGCTGAGCCCTAAAGAGATAGAGGACGCCGTCAAACAATTCGAGTACTCCATCAAAAAGAATGCAAAAGATATCCGGGATAAATACCTCAATCCTCCTTTTACCACGGACTTTGCCATCATGTTCGTCCCAACGGAGGGACTGTATGCGGAAGTGCTGAGAAGGACGGGATTGTTCGAGTTTCTCCAGCGTGAGTATCATGTTACCGTCGTTGGACCAACGAACCTTGTTGCTTTTTTAAGCAGCCTTCAAATGGGTTTCCGTACCCTGGCCATCGAAAAGAGATCGAGTGAGGTCTGGCAGATTTTAGGCGCGGTTAAGACCCAGTTTGGCGATTTCGGAAAAATCCTGGAAAAAACGAAGAAGAAACTACTGGAGGCCACCAACGTGATCGACGACGCGAGCACCCGGTCGAGGGTCATCGAAAAGAAGCTCCGGAACGTGCAGGAGCTTCCCAGCGAACAATCGATCGCTTTGCTGGGGAAATCCCTGGACCTGGACGATGACGAGCCTGAAACTCCTGCGGCGGAAACCGAGGATGAAAAGTTCCCACAATTACCCTTTGAAAACGGGAAAGCGAATCATCTGAACCACCGCGAAGTCTGAAGGCGGCAGAGGTCGTTGGGCTGACAAGCAGGCCGCCCGGTCTGAGCTCAGGGCACGCCATGCTATAAGGCGCTCGACGATGGCGCGCGGTGCGGCCTTGACATTTATCAATAAATTCTCCCGATTGCGTCTGCGATGGTTTTTTTCATCAGGAGGGGGTCGATAATTCCCTGCCGGCTGTAGATCTTTTTGCCATCCGGGCCGAGAAACAGCGTATAGGGCAAGGCCCCTTGCCAGTTCTTGTCGATGGCCTCGATGAAATCGTAGCGGTTGCCTTTGAAGATATAGTTTTTCATGGATGCCTGTTTCTTGACAAGAAAATTCAGGGCATTTTGTTTGCGGTCGGGCTCATCGAGGGAAATGGAGATCAATTCAAATTCACGGTTCCGGTACATGCGGTGCATGTCGACAAACGAAGGAAACTCAGTGACGCATGGGCCGCACCATGTGGCCCAGACGTTGATAAGCCTGTGGTTCACGCCGTCACCTTTGAGTAGTTCTTTCAGCTGGTCAGCATCGATTTCCGCGATCGTCACTTTCTCTTTTGCGTATTTCGCCTGTTCTGCGGCGACATATCCTTCTTTCTCGGGCCATTTGATGGAGCATCCGAAAGTCTTGGTCTTCTCCACGGGTACCGGCTTCCCTGCAAGCAGTGCCTCGATGGCGTTGCGCGTATCGTGCGTCGTGGCGGTCCCGGGTTTTTCACCGTCGTCGATGCGGCCGGAGTAACGAAGGATCCTTCCGGAGTCGAAAATGAAGACATGGGGCGTGGCTTGAGGGCCGTACTTCATGGAGAGCTCGGAGGTTTCGCCATCCGACAGATACGGGAAATTAAAGTCCCTGTCTTTCGCGCGGATCTTCATTTCTTCAAAGCTGTCGCCGACGTCAGTATAGCCCATCTCGCCGAGCGTGACTGACTCGGGGTCATTGGGATTGATGGCAACCACGGCTACGCTCTTGCTTTTGTAGTCGGTGACGAGTTGCTTGATCCGTTCCTCATATGCCTGTGCAGTGGGGCAATGGTTGCACGTAAAGATGATAACAAGGATCTTGTATGAATCGAAGTCCTTCAGGGAATACGTCTTGCCATCCGTTGCCGGAAGGGAGAAGTCGATGGTCCTGGACCCGATCGGCAACGGGGTCGGATCGGTGGATCCAATGGCCAGGAGGTGAGTGACCAGCAATAGAAGAGCAAAAACGGCTTTTCGCATAGTGCAGAAATATTTGAAATTAAAAGTAAACAATCAGGGGCGATCCTTCCAGAATTTTAACATAAACGTTTTTATGCGACCTTTGCGGATCGAAAAGTCCAAAAGATGAAACTAACCCAGGATAACAAACTCAAGAAGCTGATTGTGGTAGGCGACCGGGTGCTTATCCAGCCGATCAAGCAAACGGAGAAAACGGAAAGCGGGCTTTATCTTCCGCCGGGCGTGCAGGAGAAGGAGAAGATTCAAAGCGGGTACGTTATAAAAGTGGGTCCCGGATATCCATTACCGCTGCCGGCCGACGAAGACGAGATGTGGAAAGGAAAAGAGGAGCAGGTAAAATACCTCCCGCTCCAGGCGCAGGAAGGCGACCTGGCAATCTTCCTTCAGCGAGGCGCGGTGGAAGTGATCTATGAGAAAGAAAAATACTTTATTGTACCCCAGGCATCGATTTTGATGCTGGAAAGGGAGGAAGATCTATAACAACGCGATGGCAGGGCTTTCATTTGATGTACTCCGCACAGGAAAAAAATACCGGCTCGTCAACTTTGGCGAAAAACACGAGTTCATTGTCGAGAACGTGCTGCCGAACGGCGACTTCAAAGTGAAGGACCTCCTCACGCTTGAACGGTTCCGTCTTAAAGAGCTGATCACATACGGTAAAGGCAAGGATTTCCTTCTGGAAGAAATCGAAAACCGGTGATCTCAACTCCCGGTTTTTGAGAGAAGGTCTTTACTTTGCTACATCCTGTTTTTCATCGGCAACCCTGAGCTGAACGCCCATTGCCTTCGGCCGCGTTCGGGGTTTCATTCCAAACAATATCCGCGTCAGCGCGAAGGGGCGAATGAGGAAGAGATACGCCAGGATACAAACGACCAGCGTGGACAACGACACGGCGGAAAATTTCGCAAACATGGTGAGCGGGAGCTGACAGATGTAGTAGCCCACGACGATAATCACAGTTTGGTGCAGAATATAGAAGGGGTATAAACCCTCGTTGAAATGTTTAAGCCATGGATGGGGCCTGTTGAGAAGGTGTTGGCCCCAGGCAACGATCGTGATCACCCAGAACCAGCTCCCCGTAATGGCGGCGGCGTCGAAGGCCGTTTCGACCTGTTGTTTCGTCCACGGCAACGCAATGACCTGACGCAGGTGACCGTAGAGAGCATAAAAAACAAAAAGTGCGATCAGGCTTGCCGTTGAAAGGGCCCGCCGGTTTTTTCCGATTGCCTCCCAGATGCCGGGCTCGCTGTAGCAAAAAATTCCCGCCAGGAAGAACATAAAATACAGAGTAAAAAAAGCCCAGTCGTTGATCAGCGCGTGGGTCTCTTCCGGAAAATACGGACGCAAGAGAACCTGTGTCACCAGCATGATCATGGGGGGAATAAACAGCATGGGGTAAGGCCGGCTCATAGCGGATGCGATCGTGGATTTGAAGGCCGCCGAGCGCGATGACTTCAGGAACATCAAAAAGGGCAGGCCTATCAACGAATAGAAGAACAGATAGGCAATAAACCACAGGTGATGCCAGCTGAAGCTCCCTTTGGGGTAAGGAACAAATTCAAAGACCGTCTTGTAGAAGTCGGCATAACCGCGGTATTGTCCGATGTGTTCATAGTAGATCTGCGGAGGCACGACCACGAACATTCCGAAGATCAGGGGAACGATCAACCTTCTGAAACGTTCTCCCGCGTATTGGGTGGGCGTCCGTTTTCGCAACGCCAGAACAGTGCCCGCACCGGATATGAACAATAAAAGCGGCATCCTCCAATAATGAAGCCACACCATCCAATAAGCATAGCTCCAGCTGGTTTCAGCATTTTTTATATGCCACGTCCAGGGATTGAACAGCATTCCGGTATGAAAGAACAAGAGGATAAGAATGGCAATCAGCCTGAGCCAATCCAGATCATGCCGGCGGTCTGTATTCTGCATAGTTTTCACCAATATAATTTTTTCTGGCAGCTTCCGTTGACAAACTTTTACCAGGATGGCAGCATTTTTGCCGGAAGTATCCTACCTTTAAAACGGTCCTTTGACCCGCGCGTTTTTCCGGGGACAACTTGCAACGTTAGCCACATCAATTATATGAAAGTTCTACTGTACCTTATCATATTTCTTTTCGCAGTACCGGGGCTTGCTCAGAATGACGGTGACTTGCCGAAGGATTTTCTCAGCAAGGAATTTCACGAAGGACGCCGCGCGAAGCTGCGCGAAAAACTTCCGCCAAACTCGGTGGCTGTCTTCTTTGCCAACGCCGTGCGCAACCGCGCCAATGATGTCGATTATGTATATCACCAGAATCCGGATTTCTTTTATTTAACAGGTTACAAAGAGCCCAACGCCGTTTTATTCATATTCAAAGACAAGCAAAAGGCGGCCAATGGCGAGCAATATGATGAGATCGTGTTTGTACAACCGCGGGATGCCATGCAGGAACTGTGGACGGGCAGGCGGCTGGGCGCGGCAGGAACAAAAGAGCGCCTGGGATTTGGACAGGCCTTTAATAACACGGAGTTTAAGAAATTCAATGTCGACTTCACCCGGTTCGACCAGGTGCTCTTCTTTGATTTTCAAAACGATGTAAGGAATGATACAGAAGACCCGGCAGACCTGTACGACCTTATTGGGCAGTTTAAAAGCAAGGTCAATTACCCAGCTTCGGGAAACACCGTTGTCAACCGGGAGCCGCAAAAAAATAACCTGAACACCCGCGACCTCTCTGACATGATGGATGATTTGCGCGGAATAAAAACGGAAGAAGAGCTGGAAAAAATCCGCCGAGCGGTTCGCATATCGTGCGCGGGGCAGACCGAGGTAATGAAGGCGATGAAACCAGGAATGTCCGAACGCGAAGTACAGGGCATTTTTGAGTATGTCTTCAAGAAATATCAGGCAGAGGATGTTGGATATCCGTCTATTGTAGGGGGTGGACACAACGGCTGCATCCTTCACTACATCGACAACTACAAACCCGACATCAGCTCGCGGGAGCTCGTGCTGATGGATCTCGGCGCCGAATATCACGGTTATACCGCCGATATCACCCGCACCATACCTGCCAGCGGAAAATTTTCTCCGGAGCAAAAGCAGATCTACGACCTGGTGTTAAAGGCGCAGGAAGAAGCGATGAAGATCTGCAAGCCAGGCACCACGTTCGACCAGCTTAGACTGACCACCAAACAGGTGGTGAACAACGGACTGGCAGACCTCGGCATTATCAAAAATCCGAATGAACAGCACCTTTATTATCCGCACGGATGTTGCCACCATATCGGCCTGGATGTTCACGACAGAGGAACGTATGATGTGCTGCGCGAAAACATGGTGATCACCATCGAACCCGGTATTTATATTCCGGAGAACGCCAACTGTGACAAACGCTGGTGGGGAATAGCCGTTCGAATCGAAGATGATTTCCTCGTAACAAAAGACGGCTATGAGCACCTGTCTCTATCTACG
>DASVOT010000353.1:0-1538 GCA_036383235.1 Chryseosolibacter sp. | reverse complement strand
CGATACGCTGGAGATCGTCTGGCCCGACGGCAAATACCAGATGCTGAATCATGTAAAGGTAAACCAGGTACTGCGGGTGGATTACCGGTCAGCAACGCAACGGCCAACCGCTCCTGATCAACCGGTCGAAAACACTTTGTTCGCGGAAATACCTGAGGACGCGGGTATCCGATATGTTCACGAGGAAAATACATTCGTCGATTTCAAGATGCAGCCTGTTCTGCCTCATATGCATTCAAGGAACGGGCCCGGGATCACCGTTGGAGACGTGAATGGCGACGGTCTGGAGGATTTTTATGTCGGTGGCGCAGCGGGATCTTCCGGCGGAATGTTTCTGCAGAACCGTGAAGGAAAATTCGAACGCAAAAACAATGATCAGCTGGACACCCTCTCAGAGCAGATGGGAGTGCTCTTCTTTGATGCAGACAATGACGGCGATCTGGATCTTTATACTGCCAGTGGCAGCACCGAGTTCAGACGGCAAACTGAATTTTACAGGGATCACTTGTATCTTAACGATGGTCACGGAGAATTTCAACCCGCACCACACGCTCTGCCCGACATGCTGGTCAGCAAATCGTGCGTGACGGCAGCCGACTACGACCGCGATGGCGACCTCGATCTTTTCGTCGGCGGACGGATCTCGCCGGGCGAATACCCCATGCCGGTCCGCAGTTATGTTCTCAGGAACGACAGTGGCGGCGGCGAAGTGCGGTTCACAGACACCAATGAAAATATCCTTCCCGGCGCCCAAAAGCTTGGGCTTGTGTGCGCGGCGTTATGGACGGACTATGACAGCGACGGATGGATCGACCTTTTGCTGACCGGGGAATTCTTACCGTTGCAGTTTTATCATAACGAAAATGGAAAATTGATCAAGGACACCGGCTCAAACGGTCTGGATGAAAGCTCCGGGTGGTGGAACAGCCTTGCGTCAGGAGATTTTGACCACGATGGCGATACGGACTACACGGCCGGAAATCTTGGATTGAATAACCATTACAAAGCTACACACGACGAACCGCTCTGCATTTACGCCTCGGATTATAACAAAGACGGAAGAATCGATCCGGTCATGAGCTATTACGTGCAGGGAAAAAATTATCTTGGCCATCCCCGCGATATCCTCATAGACCAGATCAACTCCATGAGAGCCAGGTTCAGGACCTACACGGACTATGCAAACGCCACGTTTGAGGAATCCTTTCTTCCTGAGGAGCTCGCCCAGGCCTATGTCGTTTGTGCGGAACGGTTTGAGAACAGCTACATTGAAAATCTGGGCAACGGGAAATTCCGGATCAGCGCATTGCCGCTCAGGGCCCAGTTTTCACCTGTGTATGGAATGATCTCCGGCGATTACGACGGCGACGGAAATCTCGATCTTCTCTTGACAGGCAACTCGTATTCACCGGAAGTTATTTCCGGGCGTGACGACGCTTGCATTGGTTTGCTTCTCCGAGGAGATGGCAGGGGAGGCTTCAATCCTATGAGTCCTTTACAAAGCGGGTTTGTAGCAGACAACGATGCAAAGGGAATGG
>DASVOT010000352.1:0-3198 GCA_036383235.1 Chryseosolibacter sp. | reverse complement strand
TTCTCTCTCTGACAATCCTGATGTTAGGCTTCGGGTTGATCCTGCCGATGTTAAACATATCCACATACGTGCGCAGCCTGGCGACTCCATGCGAATCGATACCCCGGAGGTCGGCTTTGGATAAAACATCCGCCGCCTGTGCTGCCTCGGCCGGAGATACGCCAAAATAAGCGAATACGCGAATCGTGAAATCTCTCAGGTGCGCGGCGGAGAAAGTATAATATTGCGGCATGAGAGCCTGGTTTAGACGTCGGCCAAATTAACAAGCTGAAGGTAGCGAAAGCGCCGCACACTCCCGAAAACAGAGATTGAAAAACTTTGCCGAAAGCCCACCTTCGACCAGGACGATGGTGCGTAACGTCGGGCAAGCCACAGGAAGTCAGGGCAAAACCATTTCATCAACAACATCCTGAACAGGAACAACCTCAATGGGTATCGGTACTTTCAAAACGCCTCTCCGGCACAACATTTAATTCGATCCTCCTGATCCTGAAAAAAAGAACACATGCTGCAAAGGCACTCAATACAAGGTAGATATCACCGTGAAGGGAAAACTGCAGAACAAAAAAGAAAGGAAGCTGTCCACCGGCTTTGGATTCGATCTCATGTTGCGAATCGCTGATGGCCAGATCTGACTGCGGTTCACTCCCCATCCTCCTATCTTCTCTCGAGGGGAAAAACAGTGAAATTCACCAGCTCGCTGTAGCGGATAACGGAAATATCCACCGCCGTTAAAATGTCTTTCCGCGTCAACTCTTTGAAAAGCTCGTGCAGGGTATTGACCGGCTTCCCGTTGAATGAAACGATGATGTCGCCCTCCTTCAGCTGGGAACGCGATGCCGGAGAATCGGGTTCCATGCTCACAACAAACAATCCCTTGGCGTTCGGAAGGTGATAATGTCGCAGGATCTTTTGATTGATGGAAACTTCCTGTAAAGCCAATCCGAGATAAGCCTTAAATACTTTGCCGTCCTTCAGCAACTGTAAGGCGATCTCCTTTGCCGTATTGATATCAAGGGAAAAGCTCAGACCTTGCGCACCATTGATCATGGCAGTATTCACCCCGATCACCTCTGCATCCGTGTTGATCATCGGGCCTCCCGAATTTCCAGGATTCAAAGCGGCATCTGATTGAATGACATTATCAACCAGTCTGCCGGACTGCGTGCGAAGCGTTCTACCCAATGCGCTGACAACGCCGGCCGTGACCGTGTGCTGATAGCCAAAAGGGTTTCCGATGGCGATCACAAACTGGCCGATCTGAAGCCCGGAGGCATCGCCCAGCTTCGCAACCGAATACCCGTCACTATAGATCTTTAGAATCGCCAGGTCCGTGTCCGGGTCTTCACCCACCAGCGTGGCTTCAATCTCGTTCTCATTCAAAAGGCTTACCATGACCCGGTCGGCTCCGTGCACCACGTGGCTGTTGGTGAAAATCAGACCATCAGATGAAAATACGAATCCGGAGCCCGAGCCCAGTGGCCTGAACTTTCCGCGGGACTGCTTGTATACGTCTATTTTGACTACAGCATTCTTGACCCTCTCAACTGCGTCTATGATCATCTTTGAAAAAGGATCCATACGACCTCCTTATTTTTCGGACTTACAGATCAAATTCCTTTCCAGTGAGCATAACCAGATAAAATGACCTGAAAAAAAATCCCCGGCTGGACATAATGGCCTGAAATCAGTGCAATAAAATATTCAGGTTTTCGTCGCTCCCGCTTGCATGGGTGCCGGGCCTTTTGTCCGGTTGCCTTGGTTATTCATCGTTCATGCAATGGAACATCAGGAGTATGCCCCCGCGACCGGCTTGTCATTCTCCAAGCAGCTTTTTGGCAGCAAGCACGCAGAAGATATAGGTTGCACCACCCGGCATAACGTATTCAGTCTGCTGCCAGAGCCAGGGTGTCGATTCCTTGAGTTCGGGGAAGTCCGGCCTGATCAATGCCGTTCCGGAAACCATACCTCCCGGGATATAATATTCCATGTGGCGGTAAACGCTAAAAGCAGAGGTAACCGAATGGCCGCCTACACCGGAAACAAAGGACGTGTTGGAGCCTGGATGGCACCCCAGCACATAATTCAAAACACGAAGCACCAATTCCCGGTCGAAGAGGTCGGGGTATTGTTGCACCAGGTAGTACTGCCCCAGCGCATATTGCTGAACATCCCAGCCCACCCCCCAGATCCGCGGGCGCCACGGAATACCAAAAGGGTTTTGTGAGAGCGCTGAATCCAGCGAAACCTTATACGCCTGCAGTGCCTCCCTGAAACCACTCTTGAAATTTTCGTCATCGATCTTGTCGATCACCCGCGCGATGCTCCATCCCGCCGAACTGATGTTCTGCTTAATGGAAGGCAGGATGCCGACCAGGTGATCGGCGTACTTTTTATCTCCGGTTGTATACAGCAGTTCGGCTGTAGCAATAATTTCCTGGCCCTTTGTGTTTCCCGGAACATAGGCATTGGGTTTGGAAACGGCGTCGTGCGCCTGCTCGAAGTCCCAGTCTTTTTTCGCCCATGACAAACATTCTTCCGCCAGTTTATCATCGTACCCTTTCAGCGCACGACTTGAAGACGCCAGCGCCGCCATCACCTCATACTCAAGACCGGTATCCTTGTTTGTAAATACCCAACGGTCATCATTGATCCCCGAATGGGTGAGTGTTTTTTGGCGCGGGCCCATCCTGGTATCATAAAACAACTGATCCGATTGCGATGCCCAATCACCGGTGATGTTCCGCTCATAACGGTTGTCGATGATGCCTGTGAAGCTGTGTCCCGCTGCCCGGTAACCGGATAACAGGTTCAGGGCGCCATGCTTGATCTGCTGCACGAAATCGGGAATACCATCCGGCCTGTGCATGGCCACATAGAGGCTATCATAGTTGACCGTTGTCTGATCAGTGGCATCCTTGTTCAACTCATAGGCGAGCACGAGGTAGTGCGTCGTCGCTGATTGTGATCCGGCAGCAAGGTCATCATCGCCCGCATCGTGCCAGCCGCCTTCGTTCGTGAAAGGGACTGTCGTCCCCGGTTTATACCGCGTTTCGGCTTCCTTATATTGCCGGTAGCCATCCACATGGATGCTGTCAAGCGGCGCCTGGAGCGCGTCGTCCAGGTGACAGGCACCGTGCCAGATCGCAGACCCGTCCCTCACCTGCACATGACACATCTGTACAGGGAAATATGCTT
>DASVOT010000351.1:0-2228 GCA_036383235.1 Chryseosolibacter sp. | reverse complement strand
CAAAATATCGAAACGGCTCGGGCTGAATACAATTTCGCTGAAGAGCATGCACATGCCGCTGGAGAGTCCGGCTCAAGAGATTGCCGACATCGCCGCCAAAGTAAGAAATGCCGGCCTGACCCTCTATGGCGCCGGAGTCATCTATATGAAGACCGCCAAAGAAGTCGACACAGCGTTCAATTATGCCTCGGCCGCAAAACTGGGCATGATCGTCGGCGCACCGGCGCACGATCTCCTTCCCCAGGCGAATGACCTGGTTAAAAAACACAATATCACACTTGCCATCCACAATCACGGGCCGGGCGATGATCAGTATCACAGCCCGGCAGATGTGTATGCGAAGGTGAAAGATCTTGACAAGAGAATCGGTTTATGTATGGACATCGGCCACGTGGTGCGAATCGGGCAGGATCCGGTTCCTATGATTGAAAAATATAAAGACCGGTTGTATGACATGCACATGAAGGACGTGGATAAGGCGGTCGCAGAGGGAGATTCTATTGAAATCGGGCGCGGGGTCATTGATATTCCCGCTGTGATCAAGGCGCTGAAAAAAATCAACTACCAGGGATGCGTGGCTTTCGAATATGAAAAAGACGGGGATGATCCGGTGCCCGGTCTGGCCGAGTCTGTCGGATATGTGAGGGGCGTAGAGAAAGTAGTATAGCCGCCGACGTATTCGGAAACTCTCATCATAGAGAAGGCCATCGCGATCGGTGATCCGCGGCCGGTGGTCTTCTTCCTCTAACCTTTGCCGCAATCCACCCTAAAATTGCCGGAATCGCCCATTTTCCCCTTGCTCTGCACGCTGTAATTTTGTATTAACAATTCAACGCAAACTTTTTTAAAAACAAAATCTATCCACATATGAAAGCGACCAACATTTTGTACTGGACATTCACCGGCCTGTTCTGCGCCTTTATGCTGATGTCAGGAATCCAGAATCTGATGGCAACTGACGAATGGAAAACGATCATGAATCATCTGGGATTTCCCGTTTACCTGCTGCCTTTCCTGGGCATTGCCAAATGCCTCGGCGTGCTGGCCCTCCTTGTACCCGGTTTCGGCAGGTTGAAGGAGTGGGCATATGCCGGATTTTTTTTCGATCTACTCGGAGTGACTTATTCAGCAATCGCCACAGATGGTGTGCAGCTTCCGCACCTGTTCATGGTGGTGCTCCTGGCATTCCTCTTCCTGTCGTACATATATTACCACAAAAGACAGCGGCTTGTTGCCGGGGCGCCGGCGCAAAAGGGTTCGCCTGTTACCGCATGAAAATCGGAAACGGCTTGCGCGACTCTGTGCCATCATCACCCCATGCATTCAATCACCGCATGAATTGGCGGCAAGTGGTCGGACGTTGAGCTCGCGCGATTGTGAGCCATGGGGACTCGCTGCCGGTTCTGATAATAATGGAACCAAATTTAAATACAGAAGCCTATGATCATCGTTCACGACACGTTCATCTGCAAGCCGGGCAACGCCTCGAAGCTGGCAAAAAAATTCAAGGAGGCTTTTTCCGGCTCTGGAGAAATTCTTCAGATCATGACGGATATGACGGGCTCTTTCAACAAGGTGGTGATGGTCAGCCAGTATGAAAGCCTCACTGCCTATGAGCAGAGTTGGGAGAAGTATAAAGAAAACAGCCCTGAAATGAAGAAGATGGAAAAGGCCATGGAGGGATACCAGGAGATGTATCTCACCGGCTCACGGGAAATATACAGGGTGTGGTAAACCGGTCGTACCTGTAAACGGCGGAAACTATATCTGCGTTATTTCTTACAGACTTGACCCGAAGTTTACTTCCAGAAGTGCCTGGACATTCCCACGCTCAACAGGCCATTTCTTCCGAAACCAAGCTCGGCGTAACCGGCCCATTCTCTGCCGAAGCGTATGCCAAAGAAATTAAGCTGGTAGGAAACGAAAAAGCCCGACTGGTCCTTAGTTGACGAGTCGGTAGACTGATCAAAGATGTATGACGGACCCAGGCAGATCCCGGAATACATCTGAACCGATTCGCGGTTCACATACCGGAAGTCCAGGCGGGCCGAGAGATTCACAAAGACGAAATTATCGCGCACCCGCTCGCCGGTAGAATAGTTCTCCTTTATCCGAAGCTGCGTGAAATTCAACTCCGGCCCGAGGGTAAGCCTTTTCGAAAGGTAGAATCCGTATCCGGCGATGAAGGGCCCGGTAGTGGAATAGTCAGATGTGACGGGGTCCCCTGA
>DASVOT010000350.1:0-5459 GCA_036383235.1 Chryseosolibacter sp. | reverse complement strand
GTCACACTAGCAATCCGGCTTTTAAAAACAAAAATAACATGTCAAATATCAGGAAAAAAACATTGGGGCTTGCCTCAGGGCAGGCCTGTGCTTATAACATATTGGTTTTCAATCACTAAGCTTCTTAGCCTGACGGCTATGGGATATGCGGGTCTCAGGACATAGGGGAAGGTATTAGGCACGGCGTATAGCGACATAGTAGTTCGTGAACAAAAAACCAAGCCCTGTAGGGGCGTAATATACCAGCCCGGGGTGGAGTCGCGGAGCGACGGAGCCCCGGGGAACCCAGCCCCGGCGAGGAGGTATACGGGTATATGGATATACGGGAATAGGGGTCTGCGGATATACGGGATGAGATAATGGTGAAGCGACCACAGGTATAAAAAGCGGATACTAACGCCGGAAATGATTTAAATTAGTAACGCGTCAAGCGACGCCGAAACCCTCGACATGACTTCGCCTTTTATGAAGCAGTTGATCTGTACCATCATCCTGTTCTTTGCATTCTTGCGCTCCCACGGCCAGGCCGATCTTCCCATAAACCCCGAGCTGCTGAGCCAAGAATGGAAGGCCGCCTGGATCGGTCTCCACCTGATGCGCGGCGAAAGCGACCTCGGTGTTCCGCAGGCCCCGGGTTCCTTGCCGCAGAACGAACGTGTCCAATGGAAGCACTTGTCAAGCGCGAACGGGGATTTTGTATCGCCGGATGTTGGCAACCAGTCGGCCGCGCTGGTCTTCGATATCGACAAGGACGGAAGAGATGAGATCGTTCTTGCCGGCTGGGGCGATACGAGCATGGTGTGGTATCGGAAGAAAGGAGACTCGTGGGAAAAATACCTGATGGACCACTCGCACAGCCACATCGAAGCCGGAGGCCTCTCGTATGATATTGACGGCGACGGCGACCTCGATGTGCTGCAGGGCGGAAGCTGGATGACGAACGAAGTGTGGTGGTGGGAAAATCCCTTTCCGGATTACGACCCGGGAAAAGCGTGGACAAAATATACGATCAAGGATTTCGGGGCAAAGCAACACCACGATCAGGCTATTGGCGATTTCGACGGCGATGGTCATCCCGACCTGGTTTTCTGGAATCAGCAGGCGGCAAAAATGTTGATGGCCGCGATCCCCGGAACACCAAAAGAAAAAAGCGCCTGGAGATTTCGGGAGATCTGGTCGTGGGAGGGAAATCTGAAATACGAGGGGATGGCCACGAGTGATATCAACGGCGACGGTATTAGCGACATTGTCGCGGGCGGCTTCTGGTTCGGGTACACGGGAAAAAAGTTCGAGGCCCACAAGATCGATGATTATAGCCAATCGCGTTCGGCTGCCGGCGATCTCATCAAGGGCGGCAGGCCGGAGGTGGTGCTCGCATCCGGAGACGGCATCGGCCCCCTCAATATTTATCAATGGACGAACCAACGATGGGAGAAAACTGTGCTGATCGACGAAGTGATCCATGGGCATACCCTTCAGGTTCTCGACGTTGACGGAGACGGTAACCTGGATATATTTACCGCTGAGATGGTATTGTAGGCAGGCGGAGATAATCCGGGATCCAGGACGTGGATCTTATACGGCGATGGCAAGGGCCGTTTCTCCACTGAGCTGATCCATGCCGCCGCCGGCATTGGAAATCACGAATCGAAATTCGGAGATCTCGATGGCGACGGCCGGCCGGACCTGGTGGAGAAGCCGTTTATGAAGGACATCCCGCGGCTGGATATCTGGCTGAACCGGGGAACGAACTAAGACAAACCTAAATGCAACATTCCATGAAGACCGCCGCGGCAATCCTGTACGTTTCCTTCTTAGTTCTCAGTCACGCGGGCGTCCTCGCCCAGGCAAACGAGGACCGTCCGAACATTCTGTGGATCGTCAGCGAGGACAACAGCCCTTTCATCGGCGCATACGGCGACGCGTTTGCCACCACGCCGAATATTGACCATTTCGCTACAGAAGGTGTGCGGTATACCCATGCTTTTTCCACGGCCCCGGTATGTGCTCCGTCACGGTCGACGCTCATCACGGGTATGTATCCGTCGTCTCTTGGAACCGAACATATGCGCAGTAATTACCCCGTTCCATCGTCCGTCAGATTTTTCCCGCACTATCTCCGGCAGGCCGGCTACTATACCTCGAACAACTCCAAAAAGGATTACAACACGGTGGATCAGCCGGATGCCTGGGACGAATCCAGCAAAACCGCCACCTACCTGAACCGGAACCCGGGTCAGCCATTCTTCGCGGTCTTCAACATCTTCGTTTCTCATGAAAGCCAGCTTCACAAAAGCATCCCCTCGGCGAACCTGCACCACGACCCCGAGAGGGTGCCCATTCCTCCTTATCATCCGCGAACGGAGGAAATGAAACATGACTGGGCGCAGTATTATGACAAGGTGGAGGCGATGGACGAGCAAGTCGGCCGGATCCTGAAGGAGCTGGACGACTCCGGCTTGCGCGATAATACCATCGTATTTTATTACAGCGATCACGGAGGTGTGCTGGGAAGAAGCAAGCGGTTCATGTATGAATCGGGATTGCATGTCCCGCTCATCATCCGGTTTCCTGAAAAATACGCAAACCTGGCGCCGGGCAAACCCGGAAGCGTTACAGACCGCATCGTAACGTTTGTTGATTTTGCGCCCACGATCCTGAGCCTGGCGAAAGTGGATCCTCCGGCATGGATGCAGGGCAAAGCGTTTCTCGGCGGGAAGCAAAGTGCGCCCCGCGAATACGCGTATGCCTTCAGGGGACGAATGGATGAGCGTTTCGATATGGTGCGATCCGTGCGCGACAAGAAGTACCGATACATCCGCAATTATATGCCGCATAAGATCTATGGGCAGTACCTCGAATACCTGTGGCAGGCCCCGCATATGCCTTCGTGGGAAAAGGCGTGGAAGAACGGGGAATTGAATGAAGTGCAATCCGCTTTCTGGAAGCCCAAACCTCCGGAGGAATTGTACGACGTTGACGCCGACCCGTATAATATTCACAACCTGGCGGGCCAGGCCCAATACAAGAAGGTTTTGGAAAGGCTGCGGGACGCGAACCGGAAATGGCTGACCGACGTGAAAGATGTCGGTTTTGTTCCGGAGCCCATGATGCTGGAGATCGCAAAAGCGAAATCACTCTATGACTATGCGCGTTCGGGCGATTACCCTCTTCAAAAGATCATGGAAACGGCAGAGCTTGCCTCTTCGAAAGATCCGGCCTTCCTGCCGCGGCTGAAGAAGGCGCTGACCGATAAAAATCCTGTTGTTCGCTATTGGGCCGTGACCGGCTGCACCATTCTTTCGCAGGCGGCGGTCTCCGCGCAGGATGAGCTTTCGAAACTTTTACAGGATCCGGAGATCAGCGTTCGGATTGCCGCAGCTGAAGCGTTGTACTGCCTGTCTGAGAAGGATAAAGCGATTGCCGTACTGAAGCAGGCACTTGCCAGCGACAACCTCATGGCGCGTCTCCAGGCCCTGAATGTTCTTGAGAATATCGGCGACGACGCGCGTCCCGCGCTGGATGACATTGCAAAACTGCTCAAGGATGATGTGAAGGATGGCGACTACGATGTTCGCGCCGCGAAGCACATCATCGAAAAACTGCGAGCTCAATGATCCTTGATGAGGCGATGCGCCGGGCGATCGGTGGCCTATAGGGAAGCGATAATGTGCGCTTTTTGAACTCTGAATTGCGCAATGTACGGGGTGAATGCGTTTGGTTAATGATACCTTTATAGGTGCGGCGTTCGCCCGCACCCTTTACGTTATATGAAAAAGCTCTTCTGCCTCGTCTTCTGCCTGTCCGTGTTGTGCGTTCTGAAAGGGCACAGCCAGGATCTGAGAGCAGGCGCCGCCATCCGGATCATCACGCCCGATCCGTTGCTCCCCGTGTCGGGCGGCATCGGCACGCCCAAGCCTACAACTGAAAAGAAAGGTGACCTGTTTGCCCGCGCTTTCGTTCTCGAAAAGGGGAACGTCCGGGTGGCCATCGTCAGCGTCGACAACCTCGGGTGGCCCGCCGCTGTCGGCGACCGGTCGAGAGCGCTGGTGAAAGGCATTTCTCCCGAAAACATCCTCATCGGAGCGACCCACACGCACAGCGCACCCGATGCTTACGGCTTTCCCGATGAACAAGGCAAATCCCACGCAGATCTGAAATACCTCGACTGGTGCGTGAAACAAATTGCCGACGCCGTGAACGAAGCGGTAAAAAATCTTCAGCCGGCATCCGTCAGGATCGCAGTCGGTGAAGCGAACGGAAAAATCGCCTACAATTATTACGCGCCCGACCTGTATGATCCCCGATGCGGCGTGATCCAGGCGATCGCCACAGGGGAGAAGAACAAGGGAAAAACAATAGCCACCCTGGTGAACTACGCAATCCATCCGGAAGTGCTCGGTTCGGGAAGGGGACTACTGAGCCCGGATCTGTGCGGGCCGCTGTACGACCGGATCGAGTCAGCCGCGGGCGGCGTGGCGATCTTCATGAACAGCGCCCAGGGCGGAATGGTCACCGCCGACGTGCGCCGTGATCACGGGCAGGAAGCGAACACGTGGGAAGAGTGTATCCGCATCGGGAACTTGCTGGCGGACGAAGCGCTCCGGATCGTCGCAAACGCCGACGTGCAAAGTAATCCTGACCTGTTCTGCGCTTCGCGAACGATCAACTTCCCCGTCGACTCGAAGATCATGCGGTACATCCTGGAAAATTCCCCTATCAAAATGACGGCCGCGAAAGGAGACTCCATCTCCACGCGCCTCAATTACCTGCAAATCGGAACAGCAAAGGTTCTGACCATTCCCGGGGAAGCGCTTCCCAACATCGGTTTTTATATCAAGCGGAACATGGACACGCCGCAGCCTTTTCTTTTCGGACTGACCAACGACGCCTTTGGATATATGCTGACCAAGGTTGATTTTAACAGTTTCAAACGCTATGACTATGTGTCGCGCACAAGCCTCGGCGAAATGACCGGGGAAATCTATATCCACGAGGTGCTGGCCTGGCTGAAAGAGCTTGACGGCGCGAATAAAAACAAACCTGTTATCCTGAAATAAAGAGATCGATCAGTATGAAATTTTTTTACAGAATCGCCACGTCCCTCATCGTGACGGTGGTGTCCTTCTCCGGCGCCGCCGCCCAGAATACCCTGTCGCCTGAAACCGCCCTGCAGGGATATCTCCGCAACGGAGACCAGACGTTCCGCTGGGAGGTAAAGGAGTCCTACGAGATCGGCAATGTAAAGGGATATAGCTTGCTGCTCACGTCCCAGCAATGGCATGAATATATCTGGACGCATCAGCTGATCATCCTGGTGCCACGGGAGATGAAATACGACGGAGCCCTGCTTTTCATTACCGGTGGCAGCAACAAAAAGGGACTGCCTAACTGGACGGGCAGGGACGATAAATTCAATGCTTCGCTCGCCGCCGTCGCGGAAAAAAATAAAGGGATGG
>DASVOT010000349.1:0-8276 GCA_036383235.1 Chryseosolibacter sp. | reverse complement strand
CATAATACTTCCCAAGCGGGCTGTTCGGGTCTACAAAGCCGATTACCAGCGCTCCATTTTTTTTCAACACCCGGTGTGCTTCCAGGAAGGGCGGGTGCAGGTTCCTGAAGTAGGCGATGCAGAAAGACATGAGTACAAAGTCGAATCGAAGATCGGCGTAAGGAAGGTGTTCCGCATAGCTGCCGATTACGTCTATACCTCGCTCTATGGCTATCTGCCGCATATTCCCGGAAGGTTCGATGCCCTCCTTTATACCCAGTGCTTTTGAGAACCTTCCGGTGCCCAACCCAATCTCGATACCCGCTAATTTCTCTCCCTCCGGAAGCATTTGTCTTAAAGCTTCGACCTCCGATCTGAATACAAACGGATATTCTTCATACCATTCCTCGTACTCGGCTACGTGTGAATCAAACGACAGTATTTGCCTCATATTTATTTTTTACAAAAATTTGCTTTTTTTTCCTGCGCCCGCCATGATATCGATCACGCCCCGGGAAGATTCGGGTCGGTAATCCCACCGGTAAACGTCTTCACATATCAGGAAATTTGTCTCGGATGTGGGCGATGGTGACTTTAACCGCCTGTTCAAGATTCAGAATTCAAGATTCAAGATTCAAGATTTCAACTGTTGATGCCGCCGTATGCGCCTCAATTAAAAGCCTTCGGGTTGGTTGCTGGTTTGCCGTCTTCGGGTTGACCTTTCAGAATTGGCAGTACCGGTCGGATCATTAGGATGGGGGATAAGCGTGCCTTGATTTGGCAATTCCGCGTTGTGGTATTGAAATGAACGTAGTCAGTCGCGGAAGGCTGTCACTCTCTGCTCACTCACAGCGGAGTTTCCCTGAAGTGGTTCGCCCACCTGGCGTGCCATCTCAGTTTGCATTTTTTCTATTGCGGCGGAGACTCCGGTCTTATATCCGAAAAGCGCGCGCTTCGCGGTGATGCGCTTCAGCAGAAACGACAGGTTGCGCATGAGGTCCTGATCTTCATGTTTTTTCGCATGCACCTGGTTTAAGACGACAAGAAAGCCCTCCAGCCTTTCACAATACCTCTTGCTTTCTTCTTCTTCGATGCCGATCCATTCCTCCATGCACGGCGCCGGAGAGTCGGCGCGTAACCATTTCAGCATAGCAGCGAACTCTCTCTCCGAGTTAATAAGGGCGGTGGTGTCGGTCAGTAATTCCTGAAAATGTTTCACGGATGCGTTCATGGTCCGGTACTCATTGGAGCTTCGCTCAAAACTAAGTTTTTCAGGAGTTCGCCTGCCTGTGTTTTCTCAGATATAAAAATGAGCTTTATCAACATTCCGAGAATGCTGGAAACGTTTTTGAAATGTCGGTTGTGCGTGCGGTATCGGTACCGGAATACAGGCAGGCGTGCGGGTGCGCAAATGACCGCGATCCCTCCGAAGTATGATTTTAATCATGGAGGTTGTCAGAAAATTTCTTGTTTTTACGGACGGTCGGTCTGTTGTCAGTCGGGATTGACGTTCCCTGCCGACACCCATTCGAGGCCTTTCACGCATTAGTTCCTTTGTCTGATGAACGAAGTCACTGCTATTTTAAACGCCACCGATTTCCTGGAGGAGAAGGTGGGCTTCCTGAGGCATCCGCGGGCCTATACAGATACCGAAAATGTAGAGGTGATCGAAACACACATGTCCTTCATTTTCCTCACTGACAAGTTTGTGTATAAATTAAAGAAGCCGGTTTCCTTTGGGTATCTGGACTTCAGCACCCGTGAGGCGCGCTATAAATACTGTCTGGAGGAAGTCAGGGTGAACGCTCCGCTGGCAGAGGATACCTACCTGGGCGTCATTCCAATCCGGTATTCGCATGGTCGTATGGGGTTGAAAGGGAGCGGCACGATCGTGGACTGGCTGGTGAAGATGAAACGCCTTCCCTCGCAGATGATGCTTGATGCCGCGATTAAGGCCGGCACCGTTCGGCATGCGATGCTTGCGGGTGTCGTGGAAAAGCTGGTTGGCTTTTATCAGGGATCGGCGTCCATCTATCCCGACGCTTCGGAATACCGCGCGCGGATTTTAAGAGATATTGAGCGCGATGAAGCTGATCTTTTGAACCAAAAGTTTAATTTAGATACTTCCGTCGTCCTTGCTGTGAGCAGGCGGCTTTTTCATTTTGTAAGCAGCTATGCCTTTGTCTTCGACGAAAGAATTGCCGGCGGCAGAGTGATTGATGCACATGGCGATCTGAGGCCGGAGCATATATGTCTGGGTCCCAGCCCCCTGATCATCGACCGGCTGGAGTTTAACGCTGAATTCAGGGTTATGGACATTGCGGAAGAGTTGTGTTTTCTTGCAATTGAATGTGAACGGCTGGGGTCGGCGGAGGTCGGAACGATGTTTGTCAATTTTTATCAGCTTCGCACCCAGGACAGGATACCGGAGATGCTGGTTAACTTCTACAGAGCCCGGAGGGCTTTACTACGGGCGAAGCTTTCGATCTGCCACTTGCTGGAGGAAAAGTACCGGGCAAACAGCCCGAAATGGATTGAACGGTGTGAATCCTATCTTCATGTGGCGGACGTCTGTTCCAGGCAGCTCCCTTTTTTGTCGGGCAATTGAAATGTAAACGTTATGACAGAGAACAAGAAAATTCCATATAAGATCTCGGAATACGTCAAGAATCACTTCCGCGAAGATTTTCTATTTGAGGTAAAAGACGTCAAAGAGGTGAAGGGACACCGGTACTACCGCGTTGAGGTCGCAAAGGATGACGTGATCCATAAGTTGACGTTCAATGAAAATGGCGCCCTGGTTGAGGAAGTGGCGGATGACGCGTTTCCGACAGACTGGCACGAGGAACGCGGATTTGACGATATTCCCTAAGAGACCTCCTTCCGCATCGCTATCATGCATAGGTCGCCGGGACATCACTCCGGTGGGACCCCGAGCTTTGTCTTGGCAGGGAACCGTTGCGGGGCTTTTGTCTCCCTCATTCGCTCATTTTTCGCAGGAAGCGCCTTAACGGGATTTTGTGAAGGAACTTGTCGAGGTCTTTATACGTGGCGACGGTGATGCTTTCGATCATCCTGGTTTTGGAATTTTGATAGATCTGAATAAAATGAGATCCCAGTTCATAGAGATGAACCTTGTGAGCGGACTCGTCTATCGTGAGCAGGCGCACACCATAGCCTGACACGAGCATCGTTTTTTCGATAATTGTCAGATCGTTGAATCGTATAGAATTCATTTTTTTCTTTTTTTCAGACGGCCTCATCCGGCTTTTTTTCCAGGGGCATCCGCCCAGTTGATGTGCCGAAGTACCGCGTTTGATATGCCCGTTACCATGATTCGCGTCTGTTCATCGTATGATTGATGTCATGATTTCGGCGGTGTCGTTTTTGTCCGATGACCAAGTGATTTATTGTCGTCGGGAGTCTCGGGGAGCGGACCGTTACCCGCCACCGGTTGCCATCCTCGTAGAAGAAACACGTCGGTCTTTCGCGTTGTTTCCGGGCAGAGCAATCCAACCTGACAAAAATCATTTTAGCGTAGAACAGGAGTCATGAACGTCACCCTTGCAACGCTCTACATTTAAACCCGTGAAGCGGATGGTGTGATGAACACACTTCTTCTTCAGCCTGATTTGAAGGTAAAAAACGTTAACATGGAACCGTATTATCTGCTTACCCTGTTTGTTACCGCCGTCGTTCTTGTCGGTGGAGCGATTATTTTCAGTTATTATGCCGCGCCCCGCAGCGGGGGAGTTATCAAATCGGAACCGTATGAGTGCGGTATACCGACGGCGGGCCCAACCTGGATCCAGTTCGATGTGGGTTATTATCTGTTTGCCATCATCTATCTGATATTCGATGTTGAAACCGTCTTGCTCTATCCCTGGGCGGTGGTCATGCGGGAAATCGGGATGACCGCCTTCGTTGAAATTCTCATCTTTCTCACAGTTCTCGGCCTGGGATTGGTTTACGCCTGGAAGAAAAAAGCACTGATATGGCAATAGAAATCAAATCCATTCCTTACGAAGATTTTGTCGACAACGCGGCGCTGGAGGAATTGCGGAAAGGCGGCAGCAATGTGTTTGTGACATCGATGGATGCCGTCATTAACTGGGGTCGCTCAAATTCTGTTTGGCCCTTGACCTTCGCCACGAGTTGCTGCGGGATTGAGATGATGGCTGCCGGCGCAGCGCGTCATGACTTCGCCCGTTTTGGTATTGAGGTCTACCGGGCCAGCCCGCGCCAGGCTGACGTGATTGTGGTCGCGGGCACAATTGTCCGGAAAATGGCGCCTGTGCTCAGGAGGTTATATGACCAGATGGCGGATCCCAAGTACGTGATTGCCATGGGTGCCTGCGCAGTTTCAGGCGGGCCCTTCTACTATAATTCCTATTCTGTTGTAAGGGGCGTGGACCAGCTCATTCCTGTGGATGTTTACATCCCGGGTTGTCCCCCGAGGCCGGAAGCGCTCTTATATGGAGTGATGCAACTGCAGCGGAAGATCCAGGCGAAATCCCTTTCTCATACAGACGAGGCGAATACCGGTGACACGAAAACCGAGGAAGATAACCCGGTCGGAGGCAAGCCGGCCGGAGACCAGGTTAACCCATCAGAAACCCCTGCAGCATGAACCGCGACGAACTTACCGCATTTGTATCGCAGCTGATTCCCGAAGTAAAGACAGGAGCGAATAAGCAGTACAGTGAATTCATTGTTACATCAGACGCGCTCTGTCCGTTGGCGAAAAAGCTGAAAGAGGATTCCGCAACAAGAATGGATTACCTCTTTTGCCTGACGGCAGTCGACCGGAAGGACGGCTTTCATATGGTCTACTTCCTCACGTCTTCGGCGTATAGGCACTCGGTGATTGTGCGGGTGATCCTGCCCGACAAGGCCAATCCCTCCCTTCCGACGGTGAGCAACATCTGGAAGGCGGCCGAGTTCTACGAACGCGAGGTGTTTGACCTGTTCGGTATCCGGTTTGAGGGTCATCCCGACCTGCGACGAATATTTCTCGACGACGACTGGAGTGGGTATCCACTCAGGAAAGACTACAAAGATACGTTTACCCTTCAACATTGAGCGATGGAAGAAGCCATTATCGATATTGATCTGAAAGAAAAGGAGGAGTACATCGTCAACATGGGGCCTCAGCACCCGAGCACGCATGGGGTTCTCCGGCTTGAGACCTGCCTGCAGGGCGAGAAAGTCAAATACCTTGTGCCCCATTGCGGTTACATTCACCGCGGGATCGAGAAGATGAGCGAGAAGCTGACATATCCGCAACTCATTCACCTCACCGATCGCATGGATTACCTCTCCGCGCATATTAATAATGAGGCGGTGTCTCTGTGCGTGGAGAAGGCCATGGAAGTGGAGGTCAGCGACCGGGTTAAATATATCAGGACGATCCTTGCCGAGCTGACACGGATTGCCTCGCATCAGCTCTGGTGGGCGGCTTTTGGAATGGACCTGGGGGCCTTGACGACGTTTTTTTATGGCATGCGCGACCGCGAGAAGATCCTGGATATTTTCGAGGAAAGCACCGGTTCGAGGCTGATCCAGAGTTTCATCACGCCCGGTGGACTGATGTCGGACGTCCATCGCAACTTCCAGAAACGGGTTTCCGAATTCATCAGGTATTTCCGGAGAAAATTGCCCGAGTACGATGCCCTGCTGACCGACAACGTCATCTTCCGGGAGCGCACACAGGGAATCGGAATTCTTTCGAAGGAAGATGCAATCGACTATGGGGTAACAGGGCCCAGCGGCCGGGCCTCCGGGTTCCATTGTGACATCCGGAAGATCGAGCCATACAGCGCCTACCCCCTTGTGAAGTTCAATGAGATCACGTATACGGAAGGCGATACGTTCCATCGGTACCTGGTCCGGATAAACGAGATGCGGGAATCCATGAACATCATCGAGCAGCTGGTGGATAACATTCCTTCCGGCGAAATCATGCTGCCGTTAAAGGTCGTCAAGGCTCCGAAGGGTGATTTCTACCAGCGCGTGGAGACAGCGCGGGGAGAGCTGGGTGTTTTTATTGTAAGCGATGGAGGCCCTTCGCCGGCCCGGATCAAATACCGGACACCGAATTTTTCAAACCTTTTTGTACTCAATAAACTTGTCGCGGGTCACAAGATCGCCGACCTCATGGCCATCAGCGGTTCGTTGGATCTCGTCATCCCGGACATTGACCGATAAACAGAATTTGTATGTACGACTTCTCACCCCTGATTGCTTCCTTCACCTCCTTGCTGGAGAAGACGTTTTCTCCTTTCTGGGCCGGCGCGGTTTCCATGGTGATGCTTGGCGTGGCAGTCCTTACGTTCTATGCCGTACTTGGCTTGTACCTGGTGTATGCAGAACGAAAGATTTGCGCGAGGATGCAAAACAGGATCGGACCGAATCGCGTCGGACCGATGGGTCTTTTTCAGACGGTGGCCGACCTGATCAAGCTGTTGTTGAAAGAGCTGATCTATATCCGGAATGCCGATGCCTTTCTTTTCAATGTAGCTCCCTTCATTGTCATTGTCGCCTCCATCATGGCCATCGGATCCATCCCATTTGCCAGAGGGCTGCAGGCAGTTGATCTCAACATCGGCGTGCTGTATATCCTGGCGATCTCCAGCATGGGTGTTATCGGGATCCTCGTGGCCGGGTGGGCAAGCAACAATAAGTTCTCCGTGATCGGCGCGATGCGCAGTGGCGCGCAGGTCATCAGCTATGAGCTGTCGGTAGGCCTTGCGTTGTTGGGCGTGATCACGTTCGCCGGGTCAATGCAGCTGTCGGAAGTCATCGCTTCACAGCAGGACGGATGGTGGATCTTCAAAGGGCATATTCCGGCTTTTATCGCGTTTGTCATCTATCTCATCGCCGGGACCGCGGAGACAAACCGCGGGCCGTTTGACCTTCCGGAAGCCGAATCGGAGCTGACCGCCGGGTTTCACACGGAATACTCCGGAATCAAATTCGCTTTCTTTTTTCTTGCCGAATACATGAACATGTTCATTATCGCGGCGCTGGCGACGACGCTTTTTCTCGGAGGGTGGCTGCCGTTCCATCTTTACGAATGGGATGCCTTTAACAGGCTCATGGATTTTGTACCTCCCGTGATCTGGTTTTTCGGAAAGACTGCCCTGGTCATCTACCTCATGATGTGGTTTAAGTGGACGTTCCCCCGCCTGCGGATCGACCAGCTCCTTACGCTGGAATGGAAGTACCTGTTGCCCATTAACCTGATGAATTTGTTGCTGATATCCTTTTTAACCCTGATGAAATGGCACTTCTGAACACTTTTAAGGAAACGTGCGACTACCTGCGCGAGATCTGGTCCGGCGTGGGCTCTCTCCTGAAAGGGATGCACGTAACAGGAACCTATTTCCTCAGGGGCGACGGGGTCACGCAGCAGTACCCCGAGAACCGGGACCAGCTCAGGATGTTCGATAATTTCAAGGGCGAACTCATACTCATACACGACGAGAACAACCAGCATTCGTGCAATGCCTGCAATTCGTGCGCGCGCAAATGCCCGAACGGCTCTATCGAGGTGGCCTCTGTCAGGGTGCAGGGCGACGACGGCAGGTCGAAACGCGTTCTCGAGAAATACACCTATCACCTCGAGAGCTGCACATTCTGCGGTCTTTGCGTGCCGGCATGCGACCAGCATGCGCTGGCCTTCGGCCAGACGTTCGAGCACGCGGTGTTTGACAAGGCAGGATTGACAAAGATTCTCAATAAACCTGGCTCAACCTCTAAAGCGAAAGACGAATGACCGGACCACAAATCATATTTTTTATCCTCGCCGCCGCGGTGCTCGCCTTCTCGGTGATGTCTGTGATCGAGCGAAAGATCCTGCGCGCGGCTATCTATCTTCTGTTCGTACTCGTGGCCACCGCGGGCCTTTTCTATATGATGAGCTACCAGTTTCTTGCCGGCGTGCAGCTCATCCTCTATGCCGGCGGCATCGTGGTCCTGATCATCTTCTCGATCCTGCTCACCAGCCAGATCAACAGCAAGCTCGATCGTCCCAAGAAACTGCATGTGTTCTCCGCCATCTTCACCGGTCTCGGGGGCGCGGCTCTCTCCGTGATCACCTTTTTACAATTCACTTTCAGACCGACTCATGCGCCGGGTGCCGAGGTTAATATGCGGGCCATCGGCATGCGGCTTATGTCTACCGGCGCGGAAGGGTATGCTTTACCCTTTGAAGTGATCAGTATTTTATTGCTGGCCGCGCTCGTTGGAACCATTTACGTAGCCCGCAGAACCTGATATGGACATACAAACCGAAA
>DASVOT010000348.1:0-1654 GCA_036383235.1 Chryseosolibacter sp. | reverse complement strand
GAGCACGGTCTTTGCGGACGCCGCCTGGCTCGAGGTGCGAAGCGCCAATCCCAAGCCGAAGATTTTCACCTACAAGATCACCGAGAAGGAATCGCAGGAGATCATCAGTCACCTGAAAGCAAAAAATGTCACTGGCGTTCTCGATCAGGGCAGTGATAAAACCAAGAACCTTTCGAAGCATCTGGCAACCCTGAAGGGCTCGCGGTTCCGGTCCATCCTCGCGTTTCCGATCAATGTAAAAGGTGAGAATATCGGGACCCTTGCGTTGCTGAAAGAACTTCCTGATGGATTCAACAAGGAGATGACAAAGATCGTCGGCACGTTCTCGAATCAGGCGGGGATCTCGATCGAAAATTTCCGGCTGATGGAGGAGGCTCTTCAGAACGAGCGCTATAAGGAAGAGCTGAAGATTGCCAAGGCGGTTCAAAAAAGTCTGTTGCCCACGGTCCTGGAAAGCGACGCCGACTTTGCGATATCCGCTTTCTCCGAATCGGCCGATGAAGTGGGAGGCGACTATTACGACACCTTGCGAACAAGCGAGCACCAGGTCGCCCTGATCGTGGCCGACGTTTCCGGGAAGGGTACCACGGCGGCTTTTCACATGTCGCAGATGAAAGGTATCTTCCACAGCCTGGCCCAGGAGTGCATTAATCCTGACGAATTTATGTGCCGGGCCAACCAGGCGCTGGTCTATTGCCTCGAGCGCGGATCATTTATTTCGGCCACCTATTTTGTTGTGGACACCAAAAGCAAGAAAGTCTGCTACGCAAGGGCTGGTCATTGCCCGCTGTTGTATTACAATGCTGTCACGGGTAAAGCGCAGTATTTTAAGGATAAGGGAATTGCCCTCGGAATGGTTAAAAACAAGAGCTACAGCAATTTCATCGAGGCGAATGAATTTCCCTACCACCCGGGCGACATTATGGTCCTTTATACCGATGGCGTAACAGAAGCCAAGAACGGGAAGGGCGAGGAATTTGGCTACGACAGATTAGCCAATATACTGCTGGAGGTAAAGGGCTCCGAGCCCAGGCAGATACAGGACTATCTTATCAAGCGCCTGTACGAGTTTTCAGGGACGACAAATATCAATGATGACTACACGACGATGATTGTAAAGTTCAGCTGAAACGGCCGTAACAGGCTAAAAACGGCGAAAAAAGGCCCAACTTTAGAACAACTTAAAACGTTAATAGGATGATCCACATTAAGAGACTTCAGGAGGACGGAGTAGATGTCATCGCCCTGATTGGTGAAATTGATGCCAGTTCTTCGATTGAGCTTGATTTGGCAATAGCCAAAAGTGTGGGAGAAGGATTTAGCAAGATCCTGGTCGACTGCAATTCGCTCGAATATATCTCCTCTGCTGGCCTCGGCGTTTTCATGTCATACATTGAAGAGTTTAAAGATCAGAACATCAAGATGGTGCTGTTTGGGATGAATGATAAGGTGAGCAATACCTTTGAAATTCTGGGATTGAATGAGTTGTTGAAGATTGGCAGGGATAAGGCACAGGCTAAGAGCATGGTCAATGAACTATAAGCAAAAAGTTGGCTGCAATATCGAAAACCTGAAGGGTGTGCGGGATTTCATCCGCAACGCTCTCAAGGATAACGGCGTGCCGGATCTCCTGGTAAGCGAGCTGGTATTGGCG
>DASVOT010000347.1:0-2164 GCA_036383235.1 Chryseosolibacter sp. | reverse complement strand
ATCGGACTGAATCCGTCCGATTCTTTGGAGCTTGTGTTGTCGCCCGCCGAGATGTACAGGTCGCCATTCGGTCCAAATTCCAGGTGGCCCCCAGAGTGGCAACAGGTCTCGCGCTGGGTTGGGATCTCGAGGACAATTTTTTCTGATGCGCGGATGATGCTGTCGCCGATCATCTCGAACCGGGAGACATTTTGTTTCGGTACGTTTCCTGCCGGCGAGTAGTTGATGTATATCCAGTGGTTCTTTTCAAAGTCGGGATCGAGCGCTACTCCCAGCATGCCATCCTCGTAGTTTCCGGTGATGCTCACGTCGAACGTGGCGATCTTTTTCGTTTTTTTCTCCGCGGGGTTATAGAGTTTGATGTCACCTCTTCGCTCCAGGTACAAGACCCGTCCGTCGTTGAAGATCACCATCTCCATCGGTTCATACAGGTAGGTATCCAGTACCTCGGCGACGAAGCGGTTGTCTTCCGGTACGCGTGGCGTTGTGGCGTCCGAGTAGTAGGGAACGCCTGAAATGGCGAAGTCAAGACCGTCTTCCAGGATTTCCCTCGACCCGGCTGGCCCGGAGGCCTCGTCTGTGGTTGCAAAGAAGGCACGACCGCCGTCATATCGCCGGCTCCAGGGATTGTCCTGATTGCTCAGACCATCATTTACGAGGGACTTGAACCATGGCCAGTTGAGAACCGTATCCGCCTTGGCGTTGAGGACCAGGATTCCCGCTCCTGACTGGAGGTATCGTTCAAGATCATTCTGTTGCCGGTAGTTGAGCAGGAGAGGGGAGATCCCAGCGAAGACCACTGCGTGATAGTGTCGAAGTGAATCCTCGGAGAGGAAGGTATCGGACGAAGTGGTATCCGCGACGATCTTTTCCGATCTGCATATCTCCAGGAGTTGGGAAAGCATTGGTTCAGGTGAATCCAGCGCTTTATCGGGAATATAAACCAATACTCTTTTTGTTTCATTGGCGCAGGAAAAGAGCAACAAAACAAAACATATAGGAAGCAAAATATTCCACCGGGCGGTCATGGGGTCACGTGTTAAGCTGGCAATATAGGGAAGGGTGCTGAATAAAAAAGTGGATGTGTTTCAGGTGGTGTGAAGGATCGTTCGGCAAATTGTTCTGGCATGCGGCCGCGCGCCGGATGCATTGTCTGAAAAGGAACGGGAAGGAAAGACTTGATCGGCACAGACCGGTGTCTATCTAATTGATGAGCATGAATTTAAGGCGATTTCGGAGATCCGATCCTGTAGCCGATTGCAGACATTTCATTTATTAACTATTACTGGAGCTCGGGTGATATTGGTAAAGGTAAAGCAAGAATTGCCGGCCGGATTTCCGGGAATGAAAATAATTTAGGAATTTTTTTTTCGAGTGTGGATTTTTTTTCCTTATCTTACTAATGGTTTTGATTGCATACCATGGAACGAAAGAAATCGTATCCAGCCCCCTGGGATCAGTTTACCATCGCTCATCCGTGGATTTCAGGGATAAAATTTGGCTATTCTGCCAATCAAAAAACCGTAATGGTTAATACTTCCTCTCAGTTTTAGCATTCTACTCAATTGCGGGTTTCCCGCATCCGGTGTTTTGTTTATACGATTGTATTGCAGTCCGTCCAGTTGTTTGCTCGAATAGCTGTATATAAAAGTTGACTTTAGCCCAATTCAATCTATGAAAAAACGTCTATCAATGTTTGTCTTTATGCTTCTTGTTGGCGGGTATGCGATCGCGCAGACCGTTTCAGGAAAGGTTACTACGAAAGACGGGATGGCACTTCCGGGTGTATCCGTTCTTGTCAAGGGGACGACCACAGGTTTGACAACCGATTCGGAGGGGAGGTACACCATCTCTGTTCCGGATGAATCGAGTACCCTTGTGTTCTCTTTTATTGGTTTCATCACGCAGGAAATTGTAGTCGGAAGCAGGTCCACCGTCGACGTGACGATGGAGGAGGACCTGACCGAGCTCAGTGAAGTGGTGGTCACCGCTCTTGGTATTCCCAGGGAAACGAAGACGCTGGTGTATGCCACGCAGACCGTGAAGCCTGCCCAGCTTGTTGAAGTGAAGGATGCGAACAATGTGCTGAACTCGCTCCAGGGGAAGATCGCCAACGCTTTGATCACGCAGGGGTCCGGCGGACCGGGCAGTGGAGCCCGCATCG
>DASVOT010000346.1:0-7171 GCA_036383235.1 Chryseosolibacter sp. | reverse complement strand
CATGCTGAGGAGTAGGTAGAGGTATCCATCAGACGATGCGGACGAGTCAGGAAGTAAAGGGTCGTACGTGTATTGTTTTACCCAGTTTGGTTCGCGGGCTTGGGTTATTTTGCTTTGAGCATCAACCAAGAAAAAGTTGGCAATCAGGATGAGGGTCAGGGCAAGCCGCATGCGGGTATTCAGAAATTAATGCATTCAAAATATATTATTCTTTCAGAAATCGCAATGCTGATACAAAAATAAAAAAACGAATAAGGCGTGGTTGAAATGCAAATGGCGTCCCGCAATGGACGTGCGAGGGACAGTTTCAATCACCCTCCGTTCATCCGTGCAAATGTCGCCTGAAGGATATCCGCCCCGGCCTGGCTCACGGTGGCGCTGAAGCGGAACGTCAATTCCGTCTTTCCTTCCCGCAGCTGGGCGAAAATGGCATCGATAAAATCCTTGACCGGCGGCGCGGCATCGTGGACACCCTTTCCGCCGAGATCGGTGTTGATGGCGGGCGGAATGATCTCGACCACTTCGATATCCTTCGATCGTACCAGCGCGCGTGTCGAGAGAGTGAAAGAACGAAGAAATGCCTTCGTGGCCGAGTAAGTCGGCGCCGCTGCAAGCGGTACGAACGCCAGCCCCGATGTTACATTCATGATCGTACGCAGTGACGCCAACCCGAGAAAAAGTGAAGTAAGGTGCAGGGGCGCCAGCACGTTGATATCGATCTCCTCTTTGCTGCGCCGGTAAAAGTCCGGACCGTCGATGCCCATCCGGTTTTGAATGCCGGCATTGTTGATGAGCACGTTGAGATCGGGATGCGTGTCGGAAATCCAGCTGAACAGCTCCTCTCTTCCAGTTTCGGAGGAGAGGTCACATGGCCGTGTAATTAGTCCCGGCAGCTGCTTCGCCGCCGACTGCAGCGCCTCCTTCCTCCTGCCGCAGACAATGACGGTGTTTCCCTCCTTCAAAAACTGCGCGGCCAGTCCAAGGCCTATCCCCGTTGCTCCCCCTGTGATGAGAATCTTGTTGTTTGATAGTTGCATGATGTCGATCGGTCAATATAAGGTATAAGGTATAAGGTATAAAGGTATAAAGGTATAAGGGGATAAGGGTATCATATCCCGAGAGCCGTAGGTCCAGAGAGCCGTGTTTCTTTATATCTGCATTTCACTAGATCCGCACATCCGTAGATCCGTATTTCCGTAGATCCATATTTCCGTATAATAAGCACATGAAGGTATTATAAAGGTATAAGGAAATAAGGAAGAAGGGAGGAATCCTCCGCATTTTGCTAACTTGGGCGCTCGCATACAATCGATTTCAAAATGACAAAGAGAATCGCGCAGGCATGTATTCTGCTTGCCGCGCTCGCCTTCCTGCCGCGTTGCGCGCAAAAAAATACAGGCACGACCGCCGCACCTGGAATGGGCCATCAAACCAGCTTCGATGACAGTACCCTATACGCCATAAAGGCGCCCTTCCTCATGCCTTACAACCGCGTGATCGATGGCGCCGGGGAGTCGGTGAGTTTTGGCGATCCGGATGTCGAGAATCACAGCCTGGATGCGATCCTGCTGCCTGACGGCAAAACCCTTGCGGTGCAAGACCGATTCGGCCTCGCTTTTTTTAATGCTGACTCGCACAAGCTCATGAGCGAGTGGTCTTACCGGAAGGATTCGCCGTACCCCGAGAGCATGAGCGCTTTCTCCGGTCTGAAATCCATCGTCTTCCACGACTCGACTTTCATTTTCACCGGGGCCGGTGGTCGCGGAAAGGTCAATTCCTACGTCATGCAACTATACTGGAACGGCGAGCGCGCGCATTTCATCCGGGCCATTCCATTTGAGGCCCTTGCACCCGCCACCATTGCGCTGCCCAACGAGGTGTGGCCCGCCCGCGAGAACGGCGAACTCTTCCTCTACGCTGTGCTGAACGGAAACAACCGGCTGGCCAAGGTAAATGTGAGCCGGCGGAAGATGATCTGGTCGGTAGCAACCGGGATGGCGCCGTTCGGTCTGCGTATCGTCGATGACAAAGCGTTCGTTACGAACTGGGCCGGACCGGTTCCCGACCGTACGGATGGCCGGGAGACGGCAGGCATCCCCTGGGGCAGCGCCTACGTCGACCCGAAGACGGGAGCGATCGCGGAAGGCTCGGTTTCGGTCATTCACATCGCCGATGGAGCATTCGTGAAAGAGCTGAAAGTCGGCCTTCATCCCAACGCCATCATCAGCAGTCCCGACCAACGTTACCTCTATGTGGCAAATGGCAACAGCGACCACATCTCGGTGATCGATGCGCAGGCCCTGGTGGTGGTCGATTCGGTTTTCGTGGGATTATTCAATTCCGGGACGGGCCCGGTGGGCAGTACGCCGAATGCGCTCGCCATCAGCGGGGATGGTAAAATATTGTACGTCGCCAACGGGATGGACAATGCCATTTGCGTCGTTTCCCTCGGGGACCAGCGGGGAAAATTCGACCATCGCCGGGTGACGATCCGGGGTTACATACCCACCGAGGCTTATCCATCGGGAATTGTTTTGCACGATCAGGAGCTTTGCGTGACCAACCTGGAGGCTACCGGCGCGCGGGCAGCCCACCAAACCGGCCCGCTAAACGAAAAAAGCGCCGCCGTAATGGCCTACAACTCACATAAACAGTTGGCTTCCGTATCGTTCATTCCACTCCCCGGCGACGACGAGTTGAAAAACTTCACCGGGAAAGTCAGGAAACAAAGCATGGCCTTCCGGTTGGCCCTGTCGGAGCAGCTGCCGAGAACGAATGTCGCCCCCAGGCCGGTGCCCGAGCGGATTGGCGAGCCTGCCGTCTTCAAGCACGTCTTATACATCATCAAGGAGAACCGCACATACGACCAGGTGTTCGGAGACCTCTCACAGGGAAGAGGAGAGCCCTCCTTATGTATCTTCGGCGACAGCATCACTCCCAATCAGCACCAGCTGGCGCGGGATTTTGTGCTCCTGGATAATTATTATGCGTCCGGCAAGGCTTCCGCCGAAGGACATCACTGGGTCAGCGCGGGAATTGTCACGGACTATACGGAGAAAAGCGTTCGTGCATGGTTCAGAAGTTACCCGCACGTGCTCACCGATGCGATGGTATACGACAAGAAAGGATTGATCTGGAACAACGCCTTGGACCATGGCAAGACGGTGCGCATTTACGGCGAAGCATGCAGCAGCGATTTTGACCATAAGGAATACGATTGGACTCGGCTTTTTAAACTTCAGCAGGCACACGGGACTTTCCCGTTCACGAACACCACGACCATTTCCCGCATCAGACCGGTTCTGGCTGCGGATTTTCCCGGTGGCGCCGACCAAACGGTCAAC
The DNA here is from genome assembly GCA_036383235.1 of Chryseosolibacter sp. Classification (GTDB taxonomy): domain Bacteria; phylum Bacteroidota; class Bacteroidia; order Cytophagales; family Cyclobacteriaceae; genus Chryseosolibacter. The sequence continues at coordinate 3,827 of DASVOT010000346.1, read as the reverse complement.
GACCAAATGCGCGCCGACGCCTTTATCAGGGAGCTGGAGGAAACCGCCGCAAAACCCGGCGATCAGCTGCCTGATCTGATGGTCATGGCCCTTCCAAACGATCATACGGCGGGCATGAATCCCAAATTTCCCACGCCGCGGGCGATGGTCGCCGATAACGATCTGGCTGTTGGCAGAATTGTCGAAGCCGTCCGTAAGAGCAGGTTCGCGGATTCCACCGTCATTTTCATCACCGAAGACGATTCGCAGGGCGGGTGGGATCACATTTCATCGTATCGAACGACCGGGCTGGTGATCAGCTCGTATTCGCGCCTGCAAAAAACGGTAAGCACCAATTATAATCAGACATCGATGCTGAGGACCATCGAGCAGATCCTCGGACTTCCGCCGATGAATGTGATCGATGCCACGGCTCTGCCCATGTTTGATTGCTTTTCCGACATTCCCGATCATTCATTCAAATACAAAGCGTTGGCTAATCGCGTACCCCTTGATGAGATGAATCCCGCGCCTGACAAGCTCAGAGGCGAAGGACTCCGGTTTACAAGGAAGTCGATTGAATACGCATTCAATATCATCGACCGCGGCAATGACGATCTCCTGAACCGCATCCTTTGGTTTTCAGAGAAAGGAGGCAAGCGTTATCCTGCAAAGCTGGCTTCCGCCGCCAAAGATGATGATGATGAAGAGGGAGAGGAATAACCATATCGTGGTATTAGCTCTTCCGGATTACGGTCTTTCGCGCCTTGGAAAAAAATAAAAAGGCACCCGGCTGTTTTTCCAGTGGATTTACTGACTCACTATTCGCTGCGCAAACATTTAGCGGGGCTTATCAATGCCGCCCTTGCGGCCTGGCTGCCCGTAACAATCAGCGCGCTGGTGATGGCAAGAAAACCTGCGAGCAGGAAGAACCAGAATTCAAGGTTAATGGAGTAGGCGAAGCCCTCCAGCCATTCTTTCAGCAGGTAATAACTCAGCGCCCAGGCAGGCACCATGGCAAAAATGACGAGCGCGACAAAGTCCCTGCATAAAAGATAAGCAATTCCGATTGTGCTTGAGCCCAACACCTTCCGGATGCCGATTTCTTTCGTCCTCCGCTCGGCCGAAAAAGCGGCGAGCCCGAACAAGCCCAGGCAGGCAACAACGACCGTCAACGCAGCAAACCACCTGGAAAGGGATGCTACCCGATTCTCGGCGAGGTATTGACTCTGATATTTTTCGTCTGCGAAACGGTAGTCGAGGGAATAGCCGGGATTGACTTTTCGATACATTGCCTGAAGCCCGGACAAGACTTCTTTATCCTTCCCCTTCGCGATCCTGACAAAGATATTGCCCAACATTTTCGTTTCGAGTCTGAATGCCATCGGCGTGATCTTTTCATGGAAAGACTGCACATGAAAGTTCTTGGTGATCCCGATGATCTCCACCATTTCACCGCCAAAATTAACTACTTTTCCCAACGGCTCGTCGATCTCGAGAGCATCGATTGCGGCCCTGTTAAATATGACACGCGCTGAATCATTAAACTGTCGTGAAAACGTGCGCCCCGCTTCCAGTTCAATCCCGAGCGTTTCGATCATTTCATAATCAACGGGTAGCCAATGAAAAAGGACTTTCTTATTGGCGAAATCCACTTCCTCCGCATGTCCCATCGAACCGATAATGTTGCCTACCATACCCGATGCGTTCACCACCCCGGGAATGCGCCTGACCTCCGAAAAAAAAGTCTGATAATCTACGGCCGCCTTTCCCTCGAGCTCAAAGTAAATGAGGTTGTCTCTGTCGTATCCAAGATTTCGTGACTGGACATAGGCCATCTGTTTATCGATCACAAAGACGGCTAACATGGCCACAATGGAAATCGTAAATTGAAACACAACCAACCCTTTCCTGGTAAGCAGTTCGGCCCATGATCCCCTTAGCTGGCCTTTCAGGACAGTTACAGGTTTGAAACCGGAGAGAAATAGCGCTGGATAGCTTCCGGCAACCACACCCGTGACAAGGGCGATGGCGGCGTACGTGCCGATAGCACCAGTGCTCAAGTCAAAGAACAGACGCTTGCCAGTGACTTCATTGAATTGCGGCAACAGCAGCGTGGCAATACCAAGCCCCGTTATCAACGAGATAAGAGACATCATAACGGACTCGGCCAGATATTGCAGGATCAACATCTTTCTTCCGGCACCGATTGCCTTTTTGATGCCGATCTCTTTCATACGAGCGGAAGCCTTTGCGGTAACGAGGTTCATAAAATTGATACAGGCGATAAAAAGGATGATGAGGGCAATAAATGCAAGCAATTTTACGTACTGCACGCGCGTGCCAACCTGTTTGCCATTTTCAAATTTTCCATAGAGGTATTCTGAAGAGTATTTCACGCCAAAAAAATCGGCTCGCGGGACGCCCGTTTGCGCACTCATAAGGGTTGACAACTTTTTGTTGAATGCGGTCAAGTCGGCGCCATCTTTCAAAACGACGTATGCCTTGGGACCAGGAGGGCCAAGCTCCTCCTCGTTAAATCCCATCATCTGGCCCAGCAGATCAATCGGCAGCAAAAGGTCAAACTGTTCGGAGGAATTCGCGGGCACATCTTCGAATACACCCGACACGATGCATTCCTTTTTGAAATGGGCCAGCTCCCAGGGGAGCGTCTTTCCGACGGCAGCATCCGCCGAACCAAAAAGTGTTTTTGCCAGGGCTTCTGATATGACAATGGAATATCTCCGCGCCAGAACATGATCCCGATCGCCTGCAAGAAGCCCGTAAGAGAAGATGTTAAAGAAGTTTTTACCCACGAACTTGGCCTCCTTCTTTATCCGCATTCCTGCATCCTGCAAGATAAATTTCGGAAACCAGGCCATGGGCGTCACGGTGGCGGCGTACTCGACCTCGGGCATGGTTGCCAAAAGTAACTGGGCCATCCCGATTGGCATTGCATCCCGTGTGGCGATCCCGTTGCTGTTGCGGACGTTCTCCATCACCTGAAACAGGCGCGCGTCCTTCTCATGGAATTTGTCAAAGGCGAGTTCGTCGTTGATCCATAAGTATATTAGAAGGCTACAGGCCATGGCAGTCGAAAGTCCGGCCAGGTTTATAAAGAACGTGCCTTTTGACCGCAGCAGTGAGCGGTATGTCATGGTAAAGAAATGATGGATCATTTTTTGTGCCTGATTTTTACTACAGAAAGATACAAATACAAAAGGGGTGAACCTATTACCGGAATGGCGGCCGCTCCCCGTGCTTCTCCCTGAATTTTTCCAATGATGAATCCCCGTCGCTGCCATCAATTGCCGGGGCGTATCGCGGACGTTGCGGGTTCACTTCAAGCGAGTACCGGACTCGATGGCAGACTACGGTCCGGTGTCAGGCTACTGCAACAGAATAAGGTGCTCGCGATAAAACTTGAAATCAAATCTTCCCTTTCTAACATCGACGCGTTTCGGCGGATGAGCAATACTGAATTGAAACGTGCCGGAAACGACCAGCGGATGGTACGAATTGCTGCCGCTTCCACCGATTGTGACGTTGGTGATTTCTTTAACCGACTTCACACTCAGTTCCCCGACGCCTCCGCGATGAACCGAAACGCCAGGAGTGAGTATCTGCCACCAGTCGTCGATCATCCCGTAGTTATTCATCCCATCCAGCACAAATCGTACGCCTTCAAGTTGCCTGACATCTGCGAGGCTTAGTATTTCCAGGTCACGAAGCACAAAGTAAATATCTAAGTGAGCACCGCTGTCCAGGCTCTCCGTGAGGTAACCGCTCAACTCCACTACAACGGAATCGCCGGGGCCATCATTCTTTATGGAAAACGTGTTTGAACA
>DASVOT010000345.1:0-4989 GCA_036383235.1 Chryseosolibacter sp. | reverse complement strand
CTACAGCGAAAAAAATAGCCAATTAAGCCTCTATACGTAAAGCGGGGGGTCAATTTTAATGCAACGCAAAAATTCCCATTAATTTGGACCAACAACTGAGTTTTGATCCAAGTTTGGATTTTCCCCGGACAACAGTGATATCCGTATATCCGTATATCCCCCTAGCCGTTTTACTCCTTGTCCTCAGGAAAGTCAACCACCTGAATGGCTATTTCCTCAGGTTGACATTCCCTTTCATTCCCTGCTCCCCTCCCACTTCGATGACGGAGCTGCCATACACTTTTATGGCTGATTTTATAAAATCGGATTCATTGGCCTTGTAAATATTGTCCACGTATTTCTGCGGGTTCCGGTCGATGTAAGGAAACCAGGTGCTGTGTATCTGGATCATCATACCATGTCCCTTCTTAAAGGTGTGGAGGATGTCCTGCAATGGAAAACTAACATCGGTCACCTCGCCGGGTTTAAAGGGCTCGGGTTTCTCGAAGCTGTTGCGGAACCTTCCCCTGAACACTTCATGGCGGACGAGCTGCTGATATCCGCCCATGACGATGTTACCAGGATTGCCCTCGTACGCAGGTTCGTCCTGGGGATAGACGTCAATCAGCTTGACGATAAAATCCGCATCCGTCGTGCTGATTGAGACTTTGAGCTTTGCCATGATTTCACCGGCCACGGTCACATCCTGCCTGAGCGGGCCGGTTTGGAACGTGAGTACGTCCGGACGTCGCGAAGCTTCGCGCTGGTCGTCGCTCATAAACCGGCGCGGTGTAAAGGTCAGTCCTTCGATCTGCGACGTGTAGGGAACAGGTTTCGCCGGGTCGCTCACGTACTCGAACACAGCCTCTGCGTCGGTGGGCTGATTAATGGAAAGTTTTCCATTTTCGCCGAAATACAATCGCAGGGGTTCAACATCCTTCGGGGGCCATGTGGCAAATTTCCTCCATTCCTTCTTCCCCGTATCGAACATATACGCCTCCGGGAGGTCAGCCCTACCTTCACCCTTCAGGTAATAAGCGAAAAAGGGCCGTTCAATCTCGCGGAGGTAAAACGTCGAGATGCTGTCTCCAAAATATATATGGTTGTGAACGCTCTTCCCGGTTTCACGGGCCCAGTCGCCATGACCCCATGGTCCCATGACGAGGGTATTCCGGGCGCCCGGGCTGGTGGATTCGATCCTCTTGTAAATATTCAGCGGGCCATAAAGGTCTTCGGCATCGAACCATCCGCCGACGGTCATCACGGCATGCTTCACGTTTTTCAGGTGCGGAAGCAGGTTCCTTTTCTGCCAGAAGTCGTCGTAGTTGGGATGTTCGACGACCTGGTTCCAGAAAAAATTGTCATACGCATATTTTTCCGTGATATTTTTCAGCGGGCCCATGCGAAGAAAAAAATCGTAAGCATCCTGCACGCCCAGGTCCGACAGCCGCGCCATCTGATCGGTGAACCACGCCTGCCTGGTGGGTGCATTTTTCTGATAACCAAACACGGGGTAGGCAGCCGTGTAGCTTTCGAGCATGGCGCCCATGTGGTGAAAGTCGTCGAAAAAGAAATCCGAAATAGGGGCCTGCGGCGATGAGGCTTTCAGCGCGGGGTGCGCGTCCGGTATCGCCGCCGCCGTATAAAATCCCGGGTAGGAAATCCCTAGCATCCCCACTCTTCCGTTATTCCCTTTAATATTTCTGACCAGCCAGTCGATGGTGTCCCACGTGTCGGAGCTTTCATCGATATCCTTTTTGTTCTTCGGATCGTTGCCCGGAATATTCGGCCGCATGTTATCAAAGGTGCCCTCAGAAAGAAAGCGGCCCCTGACATCCTGGAATGCAAGAATGTACCCGTCGTGAACCAGGTATCGGCTCGGGTGTGATCCGGTTTTGAAATCTCCGTACGACGACGCGTTGTAACACGTCCGGTTCAGCAGGATGGGATAGGTCCTTGACCTGTCTTTGGGGATATACAACAGGGTAAAAAGTTTTTTACCGTCGCGCATGGTGATATACTGTTCCACCTTGTCATAATGCGCGCGCATATACAGCGAATCCTGGTGCCGGAGGGACTGCGACGATGCCGTAGTATACAGGAAGCAGAAGAGTAGGCAGAAGGCAGCGCAAAAATGGGATGGTCTCATAGGTTCAATTCAGTTTAATCCGTAAGGAGATAACGGCGCGTTCGCTTGTTATGGTTTCAGAAAATTTCTCATCATATACTGGAGAATGCCGCCATGGCGGTAATAGTCGATCTCAATCTTGCTGACGAGCAGGCTTCGCACCTGGAACGTTACCGCCTTTCCATCGGCGCGCGTGGCAGAAACAAACAGGTTTTGTGAAGGTTCCAGGTGATCGTTCAAACCCGCTATGGAGTACACTTCCGTTCCGTCAAGGCCAAGCGCCTCGGCATTTTGATCAGGGGCGAATTGAAGAGGCAGCACGCCCATACCCACCAGGTTGCTGCGGTGGATGCGCTCAAAACTTTCGGCGATCACCGCACGAACGCCCAACAAAATTGTACCTTTCGCCGCCCAGTCGCGCGACGACCCGCTTCCGTATTCTTTTCCGGCAAGTATGATCAGCGGCGTCTGCGATGCCTTATAGCGGACCGAAGCTTCATACACCGTCATCTCTTCTTTTGTTGGGAAATACGTGGTATAGCCTCCTTCTTTCGACGCGATCATGTTCTTTATCCGCACGTTGGCAAACGTTCCGCGCACCATCACTTCATCGTTTCCCCTGCGGGAGCCGTACGAGTTGAATTCCTCGTGCGGAACACCCAGGGAAAGGAGGTATTGCCCGGCGGCAGACAGCACGCTGAACGCGCCGGCAGGTGAAATGTGATCGGTGGTGACGGAGTCGCCGAGCAGCAGCAGCACGCGGGCATCGATGATCGGCGCGACCGGCGCAGGCTTGTCAGGCAGGTTCAGGAAAAAAGGCGCTTCCTTCACGTACGTCGATTTCCGGTCCCACTGATAAGCCTTGTCGGCGGGCGCCTGCAGTTGCTGCCACTGCTCATTGCCGGCGAAGATCGCGCCGTAGTTCTTTCTGAAATATTCTTTCTTTACAAAACGGTTGACCATGTCGCGGACCTCTGTTTCGGAGGGCCAGATGTCGCGGAGGAAAACCGGCTGTCCTTCGGGGTCCGCCCCCAACGGCTCGCTGTTCATGTCCAGGTCCATTCTTCCTGCCAGCGCGTGGGCGACCACGAGCAGGGGCGACATCAGAAAATTCATTTTTATCTGCGGGTGAATGCGCGCCTCGAAGTTCCGGTTACTGGACAGCGTGGCGGCGACGATAAGGTCGTTCCCGGTAATGGCGTCAGCGATCGGCGCCGGCAACGGGCCCGAGTTGCCGATGCAGGATGTACATCCATAGCCCACCAGGTTGAATCCCAGCTTCTCGAGCTCCGGCAACAACCCCGACTCCTGGAGATAGTCGGTGACGACTTTCGATCCAGGCGCGAGGCTTGTTTTCACCCAGGGCTTCACCTGAAGGCCTTTCGCGACAGCCTTCGCGGCAAGGAGCCCCGCCCCGATCATAACATCCGGGTTCGACGTGTTTGTACAGCTTGTCAGCGCCGCGATCACCACATCGCCGTCACTGAGATGGAATGTCTCTCCGTTGTAGGTCACCTGTACCGTACGCATGTCGCTATGCTCCACGCCCGAAACCTCGGACGGCGTCACATTCCCCCCCTCCCCGGCCCAGCGGCTGAGTGGCCGGTCGGCGAACTGCACATATCGCCTGAAATATTTCTTTTCGAGCAGCTCGGAGATCGTGTGCTTCGCGTCGCGCAACAATATCTTATCCTGTGGACGGCTCGGGCCTGCGATCGCCGGCTCGACCTCCGCGAGATCGAGCTCAACGGTATGGCTATATACGATTGAATGTTCCTCCGCACGCCATAACAAATTTTCTTTCGCATACTGGCGCGTGAGGTCGATCACCTCCTGCGGTCGGTTGGTCTTGTCCAGGTATTCCAGCGTCTTGTCGTCGATGGGGAAATAGGTGATGGTGCATCCGAATTCCGGCGACATGTTTCCGATGGTGGCGCGGTCTGGCACGGAGAGCGAATCCAATCCTTCTCCGAACACCTCGACGAACTTTCCGACCACTTTCGTCTTTCGCAGCAATTCCGTGATGGTGAGCACCAGGTCGGTCGCGGTGCTGCCAACGGGTAAGCGTCCTTTCAGCCTTAACCCGATCACCTGCGGCAATGTGAAGAATTGCGGCTGACCCAGCATGGCCGCTTCTGCTTCAATTCCTCCCACCCCGTAGGCGAGTATTCCCAGTCCGTTGACCATCGGCGTGTGCGAGTCCGTTCCCACAAGCGTATCGGGAAAAGCAACGCCGTTTCTTTCCACCACGCACTTCGATAAATATTCCAGGTTCACCTGGTGGCAGATGCCCATGCCGGGCGGGACGACAGAAAAATTATCGAAAGCGGTCTGCGCCCACTTCAGGAACCGGTACCGCTCACTGTTGCGCTCATACTCCTTTTCCACATTTCTGCGAAGGGCGTCGGCGGTGCCGAAGTAATCCACCTGAACGGAGTGATCCACGACAAGGTCAACGGGAATCAGCGGGTTGATGCGTGACGGATCTTTTCCCTTGCGCGACATGGCCGCGCGCAGCGACGCAATGTCGACGATCGCCGGAACACCCGTGAAATCCTGCATCAGCACGCGCGCAGGCATGAACGGAACCTCTTTCTCCGCCGTCACCGGACTCCACTGAAGAATAGTCGAGATATGATCGGCAGTAATGACGTAGCCGTCGTAATTCCTCAGGGCATTTTCCAGTAAAATGCGGATGGAGAAGGGCAATTGCCTGACCGGATGGCCTCGCTCCTCCAGCGCTCTGAGACTGTAGTAAGAAAGTTTCCTGTCCTTTAATGCCAACTCCCTTTTTACGCCCGAAAAATCGTCCATGACACCTGGTTTATTTGATAAGAAAAATCGCCGGCTCGAACCATGTTGACGCGGCCCACCGGGCGACA
>DASVOT010000344.1:0-1821 GCA_036383235.1 Chryseosolibacter sp. | reverse complement strand
GCGGTGAAGATCGATCCGGCGTACGACGGTCCGGTCATCCACGTGCTGGATGCTTCGCGCTCGGTGCCTGTAGCCAGCGAGTTGATCAATCCTGCCACCACCGCCGGCATCAAACAACGTTACAAGGAAGAGTATAAAAAGCTTCGGGCGGATCACGAGAGCCGCAAAGGCACGAAAAACTATATTTCTCTTTTGGAGGCCAGGAAGAACAAAGTGAACATCGACTGGCCCGCGACAAAATACACGAGGCCGCAGTTTACCGGACGCCGTGAGCTGATCGCCTATCCACTGGAGGAATTGCGCAAGTATATCGACTGGACTCCATTCTTTCAGACCTGGATGATGGCCGGCCGTTATCCCGGCATTTTCCAGGATCCTGTGGTGGGTGTGGAGGCAAAAAAACTTTTTGACGACGCCAACCGGATGCTGGACCAGATCATCCGCGACAAGACGCTGCAGGCGAATGGCGTTATTGCCTTTTACCAGGCCGTCAGCGTGGGTGACGACGTCGAGTTGACCGACAACGGAAAAGAGGTGGCCACGTTCCATTTCCTGCGACAGCAAAACAAGAAGGCGCCGGGACTGCCGAACTTTTGCCTGGCGGATTTTATTTCTCCTGAACCGGGCAGGGACTACTTCGGCATGTTCGCCGTAACCGCCGGCATCGGCCTGGAAAAGATCATTGCCGACTGCAGGGCGAAGGTGGATGATTATTCCGAAATCATGGCCAAGGCACTCGCCGACCGGCTCGCGGAGGCGTTTGCAGAATGTCTTCATGAGCGGGTGCGAAAAGAGTTCTGGGGCTACGATAAAGATGAGAAGCTGGCTAACGAGAGTCTTATTGCTGAAGAGTACAGAGGAATAAGACCCGCGCCGGGCTATCCCGCCTGCCCCGACCACACCGAGAAGAAGGTGCTGTTTCAGTTGCTGGACGCGGGGAAAGCGGGTATCATCCTCACTGATTCTTACGCAATGTATCCGGCGGCGGCGGTCAGCGGTTTCTATTTTTCGCACCCTGAATCAAAATACTTCGGGTTGGGAAAGATTGAGAAAGACCAGGTGGAAGACTATGCGAGGCGGAAGGGGATGAGTGTCCAGGAAACTGAGCGATGGCTGGCGGCGAATTTATCTTACGACGTCTGATGAAGGTTTTGCCGTGAAGGCGCGGAGAATTCTGCCGCGAAGATGAGGGGTGAATTTGCTGAAACGGCCCGACGACAGGAGCGTGCCACAAAATGATGAGTCAACACTTACAGATTAAATGAAAGTTTGCGATCATATAAAAAATGCCAATGGTAAAACGCTGTTCACCATTGAGATCCTTCCCCCGTTGAAAGGGGATAATATCCGGAACCTTTTTAACAACATGGATCCATTGATGGAGTTCAAGCCTCCGTTCATCGACGTGACCTATCACCGGGAGGAGTATGTTTATAAGAAAAAGGAGAACGGGCTGTTGGAAAAGCGCTCGATCCGAAAGCGCCCGGGCACGGTTGGCATCTGCGCCGCCATTCAGAACCATTACAAGGTCGATACTGTTCCGCATATCATTTGCGGTGGATTCAGCAAAGAGGAAACCGAAAATGCGCTCATCGATCTGCATTTTCTGGGCATCGACAATGTTCTTGCGCTGCAGGGTGATGGCATCAAGAACGAGGGCGGGTTTGTGCCCGAACCCGATGGACACAAGTTTGCGTCGGACCTCTTGCAGCAAGTGGTGAATATGAACCACGGCCGTTACCTCGACGAGGAGCTGCAGGACTCGTAGCCGACGAATTTTTTCATCGGTGTGGCAGGATATCCCGATAAACATTTGCCGCC
>DASVOT010000343.1:0-3087 GCA_036383235.1 Chryseosolibacter sp. | reverse complement strand
ATCGATGTCTTTAGACGACTTGTTCAAAAGGATATCTCTTACGAAGCCTCCCACGACGTACGTTTCCAGCGACCGCCGGTCGGCCACGCGTCCAACGGTGTTGAAAACAGAATGGGTGAGCGATGCTGAAAGATCCATGCTCAAATTTATGCCATCATTCCCAAGAATTAAGGATTCGGGTGATTTTTTAAAGGCAGGCGTTCCCTTCCAGCGCTCTTAGCGTCGGCGAAAGGACGTGAGGGCGTTTGTCTTTGCATTGCCCTGACGCGTCCGCAGGCGGCGGCCTTAGTCCTTGGAGAACGTTGGGCAGGGTATGAAGCGTTCTTTTTTCCGCTTCTTCACCTGCGTGGCGAGCTCGATCTTGAATTTAAGGCTCACCTCGTGGGCGCCACCCGATATCGGGCCTAGCTCGGAGACCGTCACATCATAGCTGTAGCTCAATTCAACATTTGAAAGCTGAAATCCCAGCACCACCACCACCGCGTCCTGGCTGATGTTGTCTTTTGCGTTTTGCTGTATGGGAATGCCGCGGTACCAGAAACCGACCACTACCGGCTCATAGAAGAAATACGTGCCGAGGTCAAGCTGATCGAAATTTCCCTGCTGTTTATAGACGAAGGAGGGTGCAATGGAAGCAGTGCGTTCCCGTTTGAAGACACCGTGATACAACGGAATGCGAACGCCGCCATGGACGGAAGTCTTCACGGGTATCCTGGTCTCTTCGTCGATCAGGGAGCGGTTCGGCGTGTTCAGGTGCGCGGTGGAAAACCCGAGCCACACCTTGCGGCTGTACAGCAGAATTCCGGCGCCGAAATCAAAATAGGTTTCACCCTGCACATCGAGATTGGAGGGAGGCGGCGGAAGATTGTCGCCACCCTGCGAGAAATCGAGCTGCTGGTAGAATACAAGCTTGTTAAAATCGATCGTCCTCGATCCCAATCCAAAGTTAAGCCCAGAGGAAAGTACAAACTTGTCGGAAAGTTTTACTTTGTAGGCATACTGAAAATTGAACTGGGTGGACTTCAGGTCTGCGGAGCCCGCTTTGTCGGCAACCAGCAGAAATCCCAGCCCGCTGTTGTATTGGTCCAGGTTGTAGTCGTAGGAGAACGCATAGGTCTGGAACGCACGTGAAATATTCGGCCACTGGTTCCGGTAGTTGGCGATAAACCGGTGATCGACCGATGTTCCGGAGAAGGCCGGGTTGAGATGCAGCGGCGCGGCGTAGTATTGTGAAAATTCGGGATCCTGTGCCCTGGCCAGCGAGCTGAAAAACAACATGACGACGAGTATCTTTTTCATTTTCATCGGATCAGATTAACGTCTCCTGTTCGCGTAATGGTCCTTCCGTTCTCGTATTCCGCTGTGATCCGGTAGATATATACATCCTGCGCGCAAAGTTTTCCTTTATAATAGCCATCCCATCCGGTCTCGGGATTTGTGCTTTCAAACATCAGCTGTCCCCAGCGGTTGAAGACCAGCATCTGAAATTTTGTGACTTTCTGCACGAGGGGAAGGAAAACTTCGTTAGCCAGGGCGTTGTGGCTCCCCGGGCCGGTCTTATTGGGGATGAAAGCGTTCGGGATCAGCAGCTGCCCGTGGTTGACAGCCTGAACGGCGGATACCATCACCGTTGTATCCGCGCAGCCATTTCCGTTCATCGCAATGAGGGTGATATTGAAGGTCCCTTCTTTCGAGTATTTGTGCTGCGGTTCCTCCTCGGTCGAGGTGTAGCCGTCGCCAAAGTCCCACCAGTATTCGCCGGCGTTCAGGCTGCGGTTGTCGGTGTAGACAATTTCTCCCGGCACGTTCACGGGAGTCGTGGGATAGACGGCAAACTGCGCGACGGGATTCTCGAGCACTTCAATGATGCGGTCTTTCGTCAGGGTGACCGTGTCGCCCAGCTCGTTAGTTGCAGTAAGGGTAACCGAATACACGCCGGGCTCCCGGTAGGTATAGGTCGGGTCAACCGCCCTGGACGTCCCTTCATTTGCTCCGAACTTCCAGAAGTAAGAAGTGGGATCGGCATATTTCGACCGGTTGACGAAGGTGACCGTGTGGGGCGCGCACCCGCTGGGCGGGAAGTAGTCGAAATCCAGCACAGGCGGAATGGGATTGATCCGCACGTCTGCCGACGCGGTCTCGACACAATCATTGTTGCTTACCGTAAGGGTGATGGTGTAGTTGCCATAGGTCTGATAGGTGTGCGACGCTACACCGGGATCTGTAGAGGTCGTTCCGTCTCCAAAATCCCACAGGTATTGCCAGGGTCCCGGATTGGTCGTGTTGGTGATGGTCACCGTCGACGCTGGCAGTGTCTGCTGCTGGGGCGTTGCCGTGAAAGAGGTTCCCATACTGGCGGCGCGGGGCAGAAACACATTCTTCGTCGTGACGACGCTTTCACAGTTCGTCAGGTTGGTCGTGGTCAGCTCGATGTCAACATTCTGGTCGGCGGATGTGGACCTGACGATCTCTTGCTGAAGACTTTCCCCTGCGGTGGTCGTCGCGTACACCAGCACACCGTTGATGTAGATATTCCAGTCATACTTCGACAAGCCTCGCTGACTGGCATCCAGCCCGAGAACGATGCGATCGCAGGCGTAGGTGACGGTGTCGACGGCAAAGTCGGAGGAAGGCACAGGCGATATCCGGATCGTGCGCGTGCTGTCTCCGTAACAGGAGCTGGGGAGGGTGGCGCGAAGCGTTACGAAGAAGTCCTTCACCTGCTGGGAAGTATTGTTGAAGCTGTACCGAAACGAGGGTGTGGTGCCCGTGCTGATCTGGTCGATGACCCCGTTCGCATCATTGATCGTCCAGGTATAATCCGTGGGATTCAGCGACTGCGTTTCGGTATCCACTCCGAAGTCCACTGATACCGGGCTGCAATTATCATTAAACGGCGAATAGTTCAGTGAAATGAATCCGGAGCGCGGTTGGGGATATACCGTAATGGTTGCAGGAGCCGAGGTGCGGTCGCAGTTGTTGACGGTCACCACCCGCAGCCTGACCTGGTAATCCCGGTTGACGGTTCCGGTGTTCACAAAATTCCTGACAAAGACGTTGGAGAATCCGGGGTCACCCGGTCGCTGA
>DASVOT010000342.1:0-3383 GCA_036383235.1 Chryseosolibacter sp. | reverse complement strand
GGTGGAGACGAATCTGAAAAAAGCCGCTGACGAATTCAGCAATGCCTTTAAAGCGGCCTTCCGCCCCCGGGAGGGAGGGGCCCGTAAGGGAGGTGAGTCCTTGTGAAGGTATAGGGTATAGAGGTCTAAGGGTATACGGTGGGTATACGGGTACATGGATATACGGAGCTAAGGGTATAGGGTATAAAGGTATAAAGTATAGGGGCGATAGCATCAAGATACTTCGTGCTCCTTTGTGTCTTAGTGTCTTTGTGGCGGAAAATGGATGTACGGATATACGGATCTATGGAAATACGGTCTATGGAAAGGTCTAGAGGTATGTAGGTATAAGGGTATAAGCCATAAGCAGTAGGGGTATAGTTGTCAGGCGGACAAGACGGGGCGTAGTACATTAGCCCGGGGTGAAGCCGCGCAGCGGCGGAGCGCCGGGAGGCCCGCACATAATTCCGGGTCAGGCGACGTATATCGTTTTGGCGTTTGTAAATTCCTTGATACCAAGTTCCGACAATTCTCTGCCGTATCCGGATTTTTTTATTCCGCCGAAAGGAAGGCGCTGATCCGACCGCATGAGGGAATTCACAAATACGCAGCCTGATTCAACCTGGCGGGCTACACGCTCGCCGCGTTCGCGATCTCGCGTCCACACCGAGGCGCCGAGGCCGTACCGGTTCAGGTTCGCCATCCCCACAGCCTGGCTTTCATCTTTCACCGTGATGACGGCCGCCACAGGCCCGAACACTTCTTCGTCGAAGGCGGGCATTCCCGGCGCCACGCGGTCGAGGATGGCAGGCTGGTAGTTCGCCGCCTCCCGTTTTCCGCCGGTGAGGAGCTGCGCGCCCGCCCGAAGGGAATTTTTCATCTGCAGCTCCACATCCTCCGCCAGGTCCACGCGCGCCAGGGGTCCGGTGGTGACTTTTTCCGCCAGCGGATTTCCCTGCCGGAGGTCTTCGACATTCTTTTTAAACCGGTCGAGGAACGCGTCGCGGACAGACTGCACGACAATAAATCTTTTCGCGGCGATGCACGACTGGCCGGCGTTCTGCATCCTGGACTGGGTTGCGATCCGCGCCGTCAGGTCAAGGTCCGCATCGTCGAGCACGATGAACGGGTCGCTGCCGCCGAGCTCCAGTACAGTTTTCTTGATGTTCGCGCCGGCGGCGGCCGCCACCTTCGTCCCGGCAAACTCGCTGCCCGTCAATGTAACAGCAGCCACTCCGTTGTGCGCGATGAGGGCTTCGGCCTTTTTCGAACCGATCAGCAGCGATTGAAACGCGCCTTCCGGAAAGCCCGCTTCCCTGAACAAGGCCTCGATCGCCAGGGAGCATTGTGTCACATTGCTGGCGTGTTTCAGCAGGCCGACATTGCCGGCCATGAGCGAAGGTGCCGCAAACCGGAACACCTGCCAGAAAGGGAAATTCCACGGCATGATCGCCAGCACCGCTCCCAGTGGCTGGAAGGCGACGAAACTTTTGGTGGCGTCCGACGCAATGAGCTGGTCTTTCAAAAAGCGTTCGGCGTTTTCCGCAAAGTAATCGCAGGCATTGGCGCATTTTTCTATTTCGCCCCGCGATTCTGAAAGCACTTTCCCCATTTCAGTGGAAATGACGCGCGCGAGATCATTTTTCTTCTCGCGCAAAAGGGCGCCGGCGCGCATCATCAGCACAGCCCTTTCCGAAAAACTCCGCTTCTTCCAGGAGTCGAAAGTCTTGACGGCGGCTTCTACTTTTTTGTTTATCGCCTCATCGTCATGCTCGGGGTATTCGGCGATGACCGACTGATCGAAAGGATTGACAGATGTTAACATAACGGCAGCTTTGAGTGAACGCAAAGCTAAGTTCCGTCAATACCGATGAATATAAAAGCGGCGCCCGTTAAAAACGGATGGAAAACTTTCCGGCGGCAGCATCCGCTGAGGACTTAGTCTTCCCGGTGAAATAAAAAAAGGGGCCGTAGCCCCTCTCCGATATTATTGACAGCGCAGACTCATCCGATAGAAACCCGTCTGAATTCCGCAACGGTAAGTCCTTTGGTCACGGTATCCAGGTACTGGGCAACCGTCTTGGAGTTGTCTTTTACAAAGGCCTGGTGCATGAGCGTGCTGTCTTTGAAAAATTTCTGAAGCTTTCCCTGGGCGATCTTTTCCACCATGTTCGCCGGTTTCCCTTCCGCCAGGATCTGCGCTTTGGCGATCTCCAGCTCTTTGTCGATCACGGATTTGTCCACCGATTTCTCGTCGACAGCGACCGGGTTCATGGCCGCGATCTGCATTCCCACATCTTTGCCTGCCTCGGTGACATCCTTGCCGTTAACCCCTTTGAGGGATACGAGCACACCGAGCTTCGCGCCGGCGTGAATGTAAGGGACGATCGCCTCGCCTTTCATGTGAACATACTCGCTCACTTCGATCTTCTCGCCGATCTTACCCACCAGCTCGACGATCTTGTCGTTGAGGGTGAGTTGATCGGTCTTGATGCCAAGGAGGGCAGCCTTATCGGCCGGCTTCTGCCTGAAGGCGGTGTCAGCGATGAGCTTCCCAAGATTCTGGAACTCGTCATTCTTTGCGACAAAATCCGTTTCGCAATTGAGCGCAATGAGAACAGCCTCCTTCTTATCGTCGCTTAACTTGACGAACACAGACCCTTCTTTTGCGTAGCGGTCAGATCGGGAAGCGGAAACCTTCTGCCCTTTTTTTCTGAGTATTTCGATTGCCTTGTCAAAATCACCTTCTGCCTCGGTAAGGGCTTTTTTACAATCCATCATACCGGCGCCGGTCATCTGGCGCAGTTTGTTTACATCTTGTGCTGAAATGGCTGACATAATTTTTTACGAATTACGGATTTAGAATTACGATCTGGGCTCCCTTAAAAAACCAAAACACCGGCAGGGAGGCCGATGTTTAGTGCAAGTTTATCAAGCAACGATTTAAACAGCTGTCACAACGCCCTCGCTCAGGCTTTTGTCTCTTCTACTGCCTCGTCGACCTTTCTTTTTTCATCTTCCTCCTTCTTCAGGGCCGCATCCTCCTTGTCTTTTTTGCGCTCCATCAAAGCCTCTTCGATCACTTTACCAATGTGCTTGGTCAGGATGGAAATCGACTTGAAGGCGTCGTCATTGCAAGGGATAGGGAAATCGACGCCGGAAGGGTCCGAGTTGGTATCCACCAGTGCGAACACCGGGATATTGAGTTTCTGAGCTTCTGTGACGGCAATGTGCTCGCGTTTTACGTCGATCACAAAAAGGGCCGCGGGAAGCCTGTTGAGGTCGGCGATGCCGCCCAGCAGTTTTTCAAGTTTTGCTTTTTCGCGTGTCACCATGAGGCGCTCGCGCTTTGCCAGGTTCAGGAACGCTTCGTCTTTCATGAGCTTTTCAATCTGCGAAAGCTT
>DASVOT010000341.1:0-4523 GCA_036383235.1 Chryseosolibacter sp. | reverse complement strand
GGTGTGTCCTCTGAAGGGAAAGTCTTCGCTGTGGATGGAATGTTTGTCGATGGGTGCCGTCACGAGCGCATCGATGAGCCCTTCCTTCGCTTCGGCCGCCGCGCATTGCAGCGCTTTCAGCGACGCAAGCCCCGTTTCCCTCGTAGGTTGACCCGGGTTAACTTCAATTGGCTCCTCCCAGCAATTGACAACATTGATGCTTTTGGATTGAAATTGTCCTTTGCCTTTGACTTGTGAGAAGTTGAACTCTTCCAGGGCCAGCAATTTTTTGTAGAAGGTCAGCACCCGCGCGGCTCCATAAATAACGGGTGTGACAAGGTTCAGGATCCGGCTATCGGCCAGCGCTTTCATCACGACCTCCGGACCGACTCCATTGATGTCGCCGATGGTGATTCCGAGGCGGGGCTTCTCATGGGGTCTTGTGCTTTGCGTCATCGTGAAATTTTGTTCCTTGCGATTTAAGAAAAAAACGAACGAGGTACAAGGAAGGCAGGCGGTGGGAGCGTGGAACGAGAGAAAGAAAACCCCTATTCTTCTTCCCTGCGCGGCTGTTAGTCCCTTCTTGCTACCTTTGCGCACGATGTCGAAGGAGAGAAAATTCCGGGTAAGGGCGAAGAAAGCGCTGGGCCAGCACTTTCTTCACGATCAGCGCACCGCCTCGAGAATTGTCGATAGCCTGGTGGTACCCCCCGCTGCCACCCTACGGCTATTAGAAATCGGGCCCGGCATGGGCATCCTGACAAAACTGCTCGCCGGCCGCGACGAGATCGATCTCCGCGTCATCGAGATCGACCGGGAATCGGTTGCCTACCTCCGCGAAAACCGGTTGGTGGAGGAAGACAGGATCATTGAAGGCGATTTTCTGAAGACCGACCTGTCCAACGTTTTTCCGGGCCGCTTTTCAATCGTTGGAAATTTTCCCTACAACATCTCGTCGCAGATCTTTTTTAAGGTGCTGGAACACCGCGATCAGGTCGACCAGGTGGTATGCATGCTTCAGAAAGAAGTCGCCGAAAGGATCGCCTCCAAACACGGAAGCAGGGTGTACGGCATCCTCAGTGTGCTGGTTCAGGCATACTATGACGTCGCTTTTCTGTTCAAAGTTTCGCCGGGTGTTTTCGCGCCGCCGCCGAAAGTGATGTCTGCGGTCATCCGACTATCGCGCAATGCGCGCACCCGCCTCGGGTGTGACGAAGCGCTGTTCGTCAAAGTGGTGAAGCAGGGTTTTAATAACAGGCGAAAGACCTTGCGCAACGCGTTAAAAAATTTAAATTTGGCCGCAGCGGTTTCATCCCTTCCCTTGTTGGATAAGCGGGCTGAACAACTAGCGGTTGAAGATTTTGTTCACCTCACCCGGTTAATCGAAGAAAGTCGTGCAGGAGCGCCAGATTGAATTTGAACAGACGAAAGAATTCCGCGATCGTTTTCAGGAAGCGCTCGACGCCCGCGACGAGGGTTTTATCAAGGCCGTTCTGGACGGAGTCAAATCCGCCGACATCACCGCCTTGCTTTATGAGTTCAATTCCCAGGAGTCCAAGTATGTGCTCGATCTTTTGTCCGTCGGCCAGCAGGCGGAGATCATCAATGACCTCGATTCCGAGACCCGCAGAAATTACCTGAAGATTTACGAGCCGGGGGAAATTGTGCTGTTGCTGAATCAACTGGATTCTGACGACGTTGCCGACATCCTGCATGAGTTCCCCGTAAAAGTGCGGGAGGAGGTGCTGTCCGGGCTCGAAGCAGACCTGCGCGCCAAGGTGACCGAGCTCATGCGATACGAAGAGAATGTCGCGGGCGGATTAATGGCCAAGGAGCTCATGAAAGCGCGGGTGGACTGGACGGTGGTTCAATGCGTTGAAGAGATCCGCAAGCAGGCGGAGAATGTTTCCAAGTTTTATACCGTGTATGTGGTGGATGACGGCGACAGGCTGTTGGGCAGGGCCGCCCTTCAGGACCTGATCATTTCCGACGCCCGCACCATCGTGGGCGACATCTGCGAGCGCGACATCATTTCGGTTCACACCTATGAGGAAGACTGGGAGGTGGCCGAGATCATGCGCAAGTACGACCTGGAATCCGTGCCGGTGGTGAACGTGCAGGGCCAGCTTGTCGGACGCATCACCATCGACGACGTCGTCGACGTGATCACCGAGCAGGCGGAAGAGGAACGAAAGCTTATGACCGGTATCAGCGAAGACGTACAGGAGGATGACAGCGTGTGGAGGAACAGCCGTGCCCGCCTGCCGTGGCTTTTGATCGGCATCACCGGCGGATTGATGAACGCAAAGTTCATGGGCTTGTTCGAAGGAGAGATCAGCCGCATCACAGCCATCGCCTTCTTTACGCCGCTCATCCAGGCCACAGGCGGAAACGTGGGCATACAGTCCTCCTCGCTGGTGGTTCAGAGCCTTGCCAATCCCGACTTTGTCGACGAGGGATTATGGAACCGCCTGATGAAAGTTTTTTTTGTGGCGCTGTTCAGCGGATTGTTCCTCTCCGCCCTGGTGCTGGCCGCCAACATCGTGCTGTTCCGGGAATATTCCCTGTCGATCGTGGTTTCCATCGCCCTGTTCAGCGTGGTTATCTTTGCGTCTTTTGTCGGCACCCTCACGCCGCTTGTTCTGAACCGGTTCGGATTCAATCCCGCCCTCGCTGCCGGTCCTTTTATTACCACGATCAATGACCTGCTGGGACTCACCGTTTATTTTTTCACTGTCCACCTCTTGCTCGAATAACCATGCTGAAAAAGGTTTTGGTCGTTGATCCGATGCATGAGAGCCTGCGCGCCATGCTTGAGCCGCTGGGCTGGGAGGTAGATTACCACCCTGAGATTACACGCAGCGGGATCCGGGACAAGCACGTCGGGTATCATGGGCTGATCGTCCGGAGCAAAACGGTGATCGACCGGGACCTGCTGGGCGACCATCCGACGATCCGTTTTGTCGGCAGGGCCGGGGCCGGGCTTGACAACGTCGACCTGGGCTACCTGGCGGAAAAAAATATTCATG
The DNA here is from genome assembly GCA_036383235.1 of Chryseosolibacter sp. Lineage (GTDB taxonomy): Bacteria > Bacteroidota > Bacteroidia > Cytophagales > Cyclobacteriaceae > Chryseosolibacter. The sequence continues at coordinate 1,515 of DASVOT010000341.1, read as the reverse complement.
TCGTTCACGCGGCCGAAGGCAACCGAGACGCCGTGGCTGAATTCACGGTCGGGCTGCTGCTCGCGTTCCTCCGAAATATTCCCCGGGCGCACCAGGAGGTGATCAACGGAATCTGGCTGAGGGAAAGCAACCGCGGAGAGGAGATCATGGGCAAGACCATCGGCATCATCGGTTTCGGAAACATGGGGCGGGCCTTCGCGCAGAGGCTGACGGGGTTCGGATGTAAGATTTTGGCGTACGATAAGTACAAACACGGCTTCGCTACTGAATTCTGCGAGGAAGCTGACATGGACCGCATCTATGCGGAAACAGACATTTTGAGCCTGCACATACCGTTGACACATGAAACGCGCGGAATGGTCACCGCGGGCTACCTCAGCAGGTTCCGAAAGAAAATCATCCTCCTCAATACATCGCGCGGTGAGATTGTTCCGCTCTCGGAGCTTGCCGAGTCCTTCTCCATGGGCCTGGTGAGAGGCGCGGCCCTCGACGTGCTTGAAAATGAGAAGCTGAACGAGCTAACGGACATCCAGAGGGAAGGCTTCAGAAACCTTGTTGCCGGCGGTAATGTAATATTCACCCCGCATATTGCAGGCTGGACGTTTGAATCGCATGTTAAAATTAATGTAGCTTTGGTGGAGAAGATCAAGGCGCTCGGTCTGTGAAAAAACCGCGCATCCCGCTTCTCACGACAACGAATTTGCCTTTGATAAAGGGGTGGGGTTGCAAGAGGGATCATGCAGACGAAAATGTTCCGATGTCAAGGTATGACGGCAATGGCAGGAACATTTTTTTTATTTCACGTTAAAGTTCATTTATCCTGCTGAAGTACTGAAATGAAAATGAAACGATGGACTGAATTTTACAATTCGGTAATAGAGAAACCTCTTCTGACTTCCACCATCGTGCTGGTTCTCGTGTCGACCATTGTCATCAGTCTGAGCATTCCCTATTATCTGAGCGATTTCGATTCGTTCATCGCGCAGGTGCTGGCCGAGGCGCACGGCATGATCTTCGACATCGCCGTGATCGGTATCCTAATTTTCTGGCTCAATCAAAACGGAGAGATCCGCCAGCGGATCCGTACCTACAAGGATGAGATCGACGATTTCAGGTTGTGGGAATCCGAGGAAGCGGCTTTCCGTACCGTGGGAAATATCAAGCGTCTCAACCGCCACAAAATTCACGACATCAACCTGGTGAATTGTTACCTGCCGCGCACGAATCTGAACTACGTGAACCTTACGGGTTCGAACCTGAATTCGTCCAACGTGTCGCAGTCGACGCTCATCGAGGCGAATCTGGAGAACGCCAGGCTGAACCAGACGAATTTTGAGAATTCGAATCTGAACCAGGCCGATCTGAAAAACGCCTATGCGAGCGGCGCCAACTTCAAGGACGCGTTCCTGATCAAGACGCAATTCGAAAATGCGTTTTTGATCAAAGCCAATTTCAACAATGCGTTCCTGATGGAGGCGAACCTTCGCAATTGCTACGTGATGGGCGCCGACTTCG
>DASVOT010000340.1:0-2567 GCA_036383235.1 Chryseosolibacter sp. | reverse complement strand
CCGGGGATCGGTGCCGATATGGATCAAAAGAATAAAACCGTTGAGACCATGCGGATCAGTTTCTTCGCGATCCATAATCGAGCGATAGATTTTTTCAGACGACAGGTAACGGTCGCCCATTTCCGGGTAGGTATAGTCGGCAGCAGATCGCGTTCCCGGTGAGTAGTTCACCAGCTGCAAATCCAGTTGGCGGGTCCATTCGGCGATCTTCGCATTATACCATTCGTATGGCGGAAGAAAAAAGTGCGCGTCAGCGAACCCGACGCCGAACGTCGACATCTTCCTGTAGTTTTCGCGCAGGTCGTCGCTGAATTCCTTTTGTGTTACGAGCAGGCTATCGCGTTTCGTCCAGTCGGCGTAGAGAAGGTGCTTATCTGAATGAGGTCCCAGGTAGTGTCCATCCCTCTTTAAGCTGAAAATGAGGTTCCGGAACAGTGGGTTCGCATAAAAATTTCCAGTGAGAAAAAAGGAGGCGTGCACGCGATGCTTCTTTAAAGTGAGACGGATGGCTTCCCCGCCGTCTGCAAACTCATCGCCGGTAAGAACAAGAGCAATTTGCTTTTTTGTGGTGTCGCCCCGGATAATGGCACCGTTTTGATCGATGCTAAATCTGGCCGTGTCCTTCAACACCCGATAGGGTCCTTCCTGGAATCGGCTACCTGCTGCCGCCGCAGCGAAGAAGATCAATGAGGAAAGCCAGAGCGTGAGGGGCATATTAGCTTGCGTGGGTGAGTGCGGTTTATTGCGTGTTGTGAACTTAAAAATAGCAAATTTGGCTGAACCTGCACGATGGCGGATTACAGAATACGAGACATTGACCAGATCAGGAACAGGAGCTGGACCTGACTGCCTCACTTCTTACATGCGTCTTCAGGTCTCCTTTCGCGGGCCGGCACGACTTTTTAAATAGTGGTGCAAACAAATTTCATATTATGGCAAAGTACTCTAAAAGTGCGGGCAAGAGCGTGAAGAGTGCCATGCACAGAAAGAAGCGCGGAACGCTGAAAAGCGGCCGCAGTGGCAAAACCGTGAAGAGCCGAAAGCAGGCAATCGCAATAGGTCTTTCCGAAGCGCGGAAGAAGGGTGCCAAGGTTCCAAAGAAGAAGACTTCAAAGAAAAGCGCGAAGAAAGGCTCCCGGAAACGCGCAAAGAAAAGTTCAGCGCGCAAGAAGAGGTCTTAGATCGCAGAGACCAGAGACCTTCCCGCATTCGCTCCGGCAACAATGCCGGCAGGTCGGAGACTGCGACCACCCTCCCATCGTTCTCATCAGAAACGCGTGCCATCATCGTTGCATCGCGGCATGATCGTTCCGGTGTTATCACTCCCGGATGCGTGCGCCAGATGGATCTTATTCATCCCTTCTTGCTTTTCATCAGGAACAAAGTAATTTTGAATTGCCGGATCGGCGCGAAAGGAAACGAGAGACACGCGATCCGGGTTCGTTTTATCGAAGGCTTATCCTGGCAGAGCGTTGTGGAAATGCAGATGCGCTCCGCTTAACACTTCCTTCATTGCAGGGGACGTGTGGTTCTGAACAGGAACGCTGAAAACCCAGATGAAAAATTTCAAGGAACGGATGTTTGACGGCGAGACCCTGCATGGGTGCTGGATCAACCTTGGGTCGACGGTGTCTGCGGAGATCGTGGGTCGTGCGGGATTCGACTGGGTCCTGATCGATCTCGAGCATGGCTCCGGCGACCTGACAGCGATGTATCAGCAGCTCCAGGTGCTGGAAGGAACGGGGCCGAAGGTATTGGTACGGACCGACGAGCTCGCGAGGAGCAAAGTGCAGCGTATCCTGGACGCTGGCGCGGGGGGCATCATGTTTCCGCAGCTGCAGGCTCGCCGTGAAGTAGAGATCGCCGTCGGGATGATGTACTATCCTCCAAAAGGTATTCGGGGTATGGCGAACATCATCCGGGCCACGCATTTCGGAAAGCATTCGACGGAGTACTACGCAGATCAGGAAAAAAATATCGTGACCATCATTCAGATCGAAACGATCCAGGCACTTCATGAAATAGATTCGGTGGCATCTGCGGATGGCGCCGACGTACTTTTTGTCGGCCCGTCAGATCTCTCGCTGGCACTGGGTATTTTCGGACAGCGACAGCATCCGCTTTACCAGCAGGCCATCCGCGATGTCGCAGCAGCCGCCGCAAAGTACGGGAAAGTTGCAGGCGTACTCTTACAGGACATCAGCGAATACGAGATGTATCATGCACTGGGCTATCGATTCCTCGCCTGCGGATCGGAAAGCTCGTTCGTTGCAAGAAGCGCAGGGGATATGGCGCGCCAGCTGAACCTGAAAAAGACGAAGCTCTGAGCCGGCACCGGTCACCCCCGGCGTCGTGAATCAGATTCCTTTTTTTGTCACCCGCAACGTATTCTCAACGTTTTGGACGCCCGATACAGACTCCGCGATGTCTTCGGCCAGCCTTTTGGACTCGCGGTTCTCAACGGTTCCGGATAGAACGACATTGCCTTCCGAGACCGCCACTTCGATTTCGGAGGCGTCCAGATAGGCATTGTCGCACATGAGGTCATTTATGTCTTCCAGGATCCG
>DASVOT010000339.1:0-9500 GCA_036383235.1 Chryseosolibacter sp. | reverse complement strand
GAAAGCAAAATAGACGCAATGGCTACCAGCCCGCTCCGAAAATGAAAGAGAAAGAGTACGACCACGACGGATACGATCAGTATTTCCTGCCACAATGCTTCCGACAAGGTGCGGATAGAAGCATCGATAAGTCCGCTGCGGTCATACGCAACATGGAACTCAACGCCCTCCGGCAGGCCTTTTCTGAATTCCCCGATCCGCGCCTTCACGCGCTCGATCACATCCCTGGCGTTTTCGCCATAGCGCATAACAACAATTCCACCAACGGCTTCGCCTTCTCCGTTCTCTTCAATAATGCCCAGTCTTAACTCACCGCCCGTCTGGATATGCGCAACATCCTTCAACCGGATCGGTATCGAACGATACGTGCCAACGGAGATATTCGCGATGTCTTCCGGCGTCCTGATGTACCCAAGCCCTCGAATCATGTAACCCATATCGTTCATTTCAAAAAGACTGCCGCCCACGTCACGGTTGTTGTTAACCACCGCTTTTGTGACGTCCATCAAGGAAACACCGTAATAGATAAGTTTGTGAGGATCAATGGCTACCTGGTACTGCTTTTGAAACCCTCCGTATGAGGCGACTTCACTTACGCCAGCTACATTCTGAAGGGCAAACTTTACGTACCAGTCTTGTAAAGCCCGCAGCTCTCCGAGATTGTATCCATCACCTTTCAGAGTATACCAAAATACATGTCCGATACCCGTACCATCCGGACCCAAAGCAGGCGTTATCCCCGGCGGTAGAAATTTCTGCGCATAATTTAATCTCTCCAGAACGCGGGTGCGCGACCAATAAATCTCCGCATCGTCGTCGAAGATGACGAAAATGAAACTCATGCCGAACATGGAAGCGGCGCGGATGGTCTTGACCTTAGGAATCCCCTGAAGATTCGTAACCAGCGGATACGTGATCTGATCTTCGATGATCTGCGGATTCCGACCCATCCATTCAGTGAACACGATCACCTGGTTCTCTGAGAGATCGGGAATGGCATCTACGGGAGTCTGCCTGATCGAATAGATCCCTCCTGCAACGATCATTGCGATGCCGGCCAGAACCATAAACCTGTTGTGAATCGACCAACTGATTATCTTTTCTACCATGAGTCATTCCCTGTTAAACTTCGTTTACCGGCGATATCTTTTGGCAAATAGATTTGGCCATTGTTCGTCCCTCATTGGAGCATCGAACATTTTGTCAGCTTCCCTCGAGCATCTCCTTCAGGCAAACAGCCGCACGGTTTTCAAGGTTAAAGCTGTAATACGTTTTACCTTTGTTTACCTCGCGTTTTAGTAACCCTCCTTTCTTCATCATGCTCAAATGGCGGGAAGTTGTGGATTGGGTCAGATTCAGGCTTTTGTAAATACTCTTTACCTCCAACGCGCTGGTGCGACTGCTGCACAGCAAATGAATGATGGCGAGGCGTTCCGTGTGCGCCACCGCCTTCAACGTGTCGGCCAGCGCACTCAAAGCGTCGCCGTTTGTCTTGAACAGCATTTTTGCCATTTGACTATCCGCTTAGCTACATAAGTAAAATTGCAGATAACTGAATAGTTCGCAAATGACCTCCATCACGCTCGTCGGTGATCCCGATCTTCCTTTGGGCGCAAAACGCATGAGGCAGGCGTATTTTTTACAGCGACAAAACATTCCCGCAACAGAATGACCAACTCTAACTGCATGTTTAGAAAGGATCATGTTACCTGCTGACGTATGTCAGAATCTCTTCGTAGGCTCGCCATTAGCTTTGAAATAAAAAGAGCGATCTGACCTGCTCAGGCCAGCTGAGCAACCCGGATCACTGCCACGAAACATTTCAACCTTGTTAAAATCTTAAGCCATGAAAACGCACGCCACCCTTATCGTTCTCAGTTTATTATTCCCGGCATTTTGCGCAACGGCGCAAGATACGCGGGTCCATCTGCCTGTATCGAAGCAAGTTCAATACATCAGCAACCAGCAGTGGATATTGTCGGGGAAGCTGCTGACGGTGAGTTCCGTTGGTTACCCGACGTGGACGATATCGAAGGATGTCATGTTAATCAGTAACAGGATTGTGAAGCAACCTTCACGGGCAAATATGATCTCCACCGGATACTCGGAGCAGGCAATTTCCAAAGGAGTTCATGCGATAGCCAGGCGGGTGCCTTCCGGGAAAGAGCGCGGGCGACAATAGTGACGAAGAAACTTCCGGGAAGTTTTTCACTTCGCGAAAGTTCATCGAAGCCGAAATCTTCAAAAGTTGGACAGAATTGCTGACAGGTGGCTGTCCGCTCCACAAAAAGAAAGAGTTCCCTGCGCTGAACGCCTTACGCCCCGTATCGCTCTAAGCGTTTCCCTAAATAAGGAACCTCGCTCTATACCTTGACCAGGCGTTCACCCCGCAAGCAGGGAGACTTGCCAGGGGCGAAAGTGTGAAACCCATCACCGGCAATAACAGAGAACTGGGCATCACGCGCGACTGGTTTGGGGGAAAGTGGAATAGTCCCCTTGCCGTCTACAGCATCTTGAAGAGGCATGAACTAACCGCAGATCCGGACAGCCCGCCGTCATCAGGTCAACACACGCTGAAAGGTTTCCGTCAATCAGATCCACGTTAGATTACCGGAAACAAACCGCGCCGACAAGTTGCTGCGAATGAACCACAATATCCGCACTGAAGCGGTGTTCGGAATTGCGGGAAAGATATCTGCGTTCTTTGTCAGCTTGATCATCGCGAGCTTACCTGTAACCGGCACATTCATTTGGGGGGCCGAAGGAACAAAGTAAAAAAGAAGCAATTCGGACTGCACAATTCCATCACAACGAGGTGCCTTAACTTGCATGCAGTAATCCTTCGATGATTCGCCGGTCGGAAAAAGCCTCGACTGCACCCAAACAAGAAAAAGTCCAAAAATAACTACCGCGATCATCAACAACGCAACCAAAACAATACCTCTCTACAGACGCGGCTAACGCCTTCAAATTCATCCCGCCATCCTGCTTTCGCAGGTCGCGCACCTTACAGAATTCTGTCTAAGTTTAGGATCCATATCAATGAAGATTAAGAATTCAAACAGGGGCGAGCCTTAAGAAGCGCTCGAGATAATAAAACGATCCCACTGATCATGATCGGTTCTTCATCCCCTGCGACCAGGCACAAGGTAGCTGAAATTAACACAAGACCTTAAATTCTGGATCAAGGAAATAAAGGAGCTATTTGAGGCGAAACATTTTCAGGAGCGACTCAAGCCGGCGTTGGAACACTTAAAACCAGCATCCTTTGAGAAATTAAAATTCAGTTTCTACCCCACCTTCCGATTCGTCGAGAAGGAAATGCTGCAGGATTTTACACAATGAATGATAGTGGGCAGCCTTTGTTACAAACCCGGAGGCACCAAGCTTTACTGCTTTAGCAATCTGACTTTCATCGCGCGTCGTCGAGTAAACAATTACCGGAATGCCTCTCAGCCGTTGATTCCTTTTCAGGTGAATCAAGATTTCAAACCCGTCCATCTTTGGGAGGTTGATATCAAGAAAAATCAAGTCCGGCAACTCTGAGGTCTCATTTAGCAGTTTCAACGCATCATTCCCATCTGATACTACCTGGCAAATAATTGTGGGATTCACCTCGGCGGCGGCTGTTATGAAAATTTCCTGATCATCGGAATCGTCATCAATGAGCAAGCAGTTCTTCGGTTGTTTCATATAAACTCCGCTTCTAGTTCCGGCGCCGTCGCATCGAGGAGGATAAACAGGAATGGCCTTTTTATGAAAACCCTGGAAGGATCGTCTTAAGGGAGCTTAGTTGAAGTTACAACAAAAAACTGATACTATTTTCAGGTGTCGCGTTTTATTTTCCTGAAATGAAAGCCAGCCATAGAGACTGAAGTCCAATCTTCGCAGTCAATAAATCAATGCCTCTTTCATTCGCACGGGTCAACTGATAACAACATTTGGAGTCGACAGGCCATAAAGTCGCTTGCCATTTCCAAAGTCAATAAGGAAGAATACGCAGTCATCTTGTGACCAGAAAGCACGAATTTCAGCAAGCACTCTATGAATTCCGGCCAGATGTTATACTTCCTGACCATTCCCTGCCTGAGTTTAATTCAATTGGGGCAATGCAAATTTGGAAGGAATACCAAACCGCTACCAATATCATGGTCCCTTTCATATTGGTTACTGGATCTGTCTCCGAGGAGTTTGCCGTGCAAATCATAAAGGCCGGCGCAGATGATTACATTCTTAAAGATCGCTTGAGACGATTGCCGGCGTCCATACGAAACGCACTTGAAAAAGTTCGGCTTGAGAATGAGAGCCGAAAGTTTATGAGTGAAGGCCTTTCGATGTCTGCGCTGATGAAAGGGGCGGAACACCTGGCCAGCTTTGGCACTGGCAGGTAGATCTGGCTACGGGTAAACATTAGTGGTCGGATGAAGCTTTCCGGATTTTCGGCTTTAGGCCGGGCGAAATTGACCCTGACGATGGAAAGTTGTTTCAGCACGTGCATCCTGAAGATAAACGCAGGGTAAAAAAATTAATTCAACAGGCTATTGATGGTCTGTCCATCCAGCAATGTGAGTACCGCATTAGGCATAATCATCAGAACATAAAACACCTACATTCGAGCATCCACGTTAAACGCAACGATGGACAGCGCGCCTGCCAACTACTTGGTTTTACCCTTGATGTCACGAGGCAAAAGATCCAAATGGAAGCTCTTGAGATCCGCAACCAGAAGCTCGTAGAGATTGCCTGGGCACAGTCGCACAAGGTAAGAGCGCCACTAGCAAGACTGATGGGCCTCACGCAATTACTTAAACGCTATCCAGGTGAAACGGTAAACCTCGAAGATTCCCTTCATCATTCATTAGAAAGTGCCAACGAGCTTGATAGCATTATTCGCAAAATTGTCAGAAAGACTGAGGAAATTATCTAACAAGCCCTGATCTTTGTAACCGCGAACGCTTTGCGTCTGTTTCGGTGTTAGCGACCCGTCCGAAGCGCGTTTGATTCTGATACCGGCACCCGCCTTGCTTCCGAAGGGGACGTTGCCCATGTCAATGTCTTTTGAGATCTTTTTCCAATAACGCTTGTGGATCATTCCCATTTTAACATCGAAACAACGTCAAGAGGGGACAGCTTGTTTGACAGCGTTACCAGCATGCCCGCTTCCCATCTCCGGACCTTGATCTGCACATTACTTTTCTACTGAGCGCGATTTCGTATGTCCTATAAGCATGGTGGAAAAATAAATGGGAATTTAATGCTTTAAGGGGTCGAAGCTCCTTCAACGCAGTACCGGCTCCACATGTCCTAAAAAACAGGGATGCTTAGCCTCATCCCTGTTCGAGTCTGTTCTGTCCTTTTTAAAACAAAACGTCGAAAATTAGAAAATATCTGTTCCTGATCAAAACGCCAGTTGCAGCCCTTTGGATTTGCAAGGACCAACTCAATCAACCCTTAGGGGTGACAAAAGTTTACGATGCGTGCAAGCTGATTATGCATTTGTCGCCGTTCTTAGTAGTGCTGCGAAATTGGCAGCCTAGGGAAATCAAATTGTATAGGGGCTCGGGCCGTCCAAATCCGATCAAAAAACCATCGCCTGGATTGGGGAATACCTGATGTATCAGGAAATCTCTTAGGCAAAAGGCGTCAAAAGAATTTCGTCACAGGGGAAAATCAGCCATCTGGTCCCCCAAAACCTCTACTGCTGCTTAAAAAACGCGTACTTTGGTAAGACAGGCCGGGCTTTTGTTCAAAATCAGCATTTCTCTGATGTTTTTGACGGGTTCTTCAACGAGTTTTGGTCAAAGACGGAATTGGTAAGAGGCGCCAAAAAATCAGGATAAAATTGGTGCAGGGATTTTTCTGTCATCAGAGCTCGAATAGCAGGCCCACGATGGGCACACGCAGGTTAATCAAAATATAACAAAATAGATCAGCGTATGAAATTATTGATCATCGATGACGACAGGGTGTGCACCTTCATTACAACGTGGGTCGCAAAGGACTCTGGGATCTTTAAGGAAATTCAGTCTTTCCAGAACGGCAGGGAAGCATTGAACTTTTTCGATCAGGTCGCTGGCGGCACAGCATCGGCACCTGATCTGATTTTGATGGATCTCAATATGCCAATGATTAGCGGATTTGATCTTATCGGGCGCCTTAACGAGCTGACTTTTCCCGATGTTAAACGGCCGCGAATTGCGATACTCACGTCATCGGATAACCGGGCTGATGTCGAGCGGGCGAGATCGCTCGGTGTTGAGGATTACCTGTTAAAATCAGCTAACCTCAAGGACCTTCAAAGCAGTCTTTATCTACTATGTCGCGATGCATGCCAGAAGCCTGGAAAATTTAAAGACAACATTGCCATTAACCGGGCAGGGCAAATTTCAAATCGACCGACCGCCTAAGGGGCACTATTGATTTGAATAATTAAGGATAGGAATGTCAGATAAAGGTCGGCTGGGGGTATCGACGGGATCCTGTTACCCCACCAAAATGTGAGCTAACTCAACTGTCCAATTCACATGAAAATAATTAAGGTTTGTTTTATCGTCGCTGTGGTTATCTTGCTGTTGGCGTCCTGTTGCGGAACGCGGGCTGTGAGAATGGCTGAAAAACGGGAGGCGGATAATCCGAGCGTAGCAGCGGCCAGCAGATCCGCCAGGGATTTCGCGCCACCCTCAGCGATAAGATGAAACGTGAGTCCTCCCAGAATGGCGGTACCGTGGCAAGCCATGTCACCTTCTTCAACAGGATTCCTTCTTAAAGGCCATGAAGCATTTCCGAAGAACGGGGCAGATATCCCGGCCCACAGGTACTTCCTCTTTTTGTTAAGCAATCCGAAGCCGGTTTTATACCGTTGCCCGACCGCAATACTTGCTCGAACCCCCTTACCACGCTTCCGGCGATCCGCAAAGCCTTAGGCATGGTCACTCATGGCAATATTCAGTTTTAGGTATAAATAAAACTATTGCCAATGGATCTATCGGAGGTAAACGGAGCTTCAGTGCGTTTTTTTCTTTCACACGTACAGATATTATCTTTGATCTGTAAATTGCCCGGAGGACTATGGCTACATCGCTAAATATAAGGATTCCAGTCTCGGGGCTACGCACATATATCATACGTTGGCGGGTGAACCTGGTGAATATTCATAAGCCGATATGAAGATGAAGGATGGAGTGGAAATACTGCTGGTGGAAGACAATATGAGTGATGCGGAACTCACGATCCGGGCATTGCGCCGGAACAACCTCGCCAATAATCTCCTTCATGTAAAAAACGGCGCGGAAGCCCTTAACTTTATTTTTGCCGAGGGCATGTATTCCGGCAGAAATCCCATTTGGGCGCCCAAAATTATTCTGCTGGATTTAAAAATGCCAAAGATGGATGGTCTGCAAGTGCTGGCCGCTATCAGGGGAGCCGAATCAACGAACAAGATTCCCGTGGTCATGCTTACGTCTTCACGGGAGGACCCTGACATTGATGCCTGTTATAGACTGGGCGCCAACAGTTATATTGTCAAGCCCGTTGAGTTCGAGAATTTCACGAAGATTGTCACCGACCTCGCTTTTTATTGGTTGTTGCACAACCAGGCGCCTGGTCACATGCGTCTGCACCCGTAGAATGAAGCCACCACTCAAAATATTGATGCTGGAAGATTCTCCTGAGGATGTTGACCTCATCGAACGTGAACTAAAACGCGGCGATATTGAGTTTATCGGGACCGTTGTAAAGAAAAAAGAGGCGTATGAACGGGCCTTGCGCGAATTCCAACCCGATATTATTCTTGCCGATCATTCACTTCCACAGTTCAATTCAATCGAAGCCATGAAGATTTGGAGCGAATATCAAAAGGCTAGCAACCGTGTGATTCCATTTATCTTAATCACTGGATCCGTTTCGGAAGAGTTTGCCGTCCAGACTATGAAGGCGGGGGCCGATGACTATGTCTTAAAGGACCGATTGAAGCGTTTGCCCGAGTCAGTCCGGAGCGCGCTTGAAAAAGCAAAGCTCGAGAAGGAAAGAACAAGCTTTATGACTGAGATTGTTTCCCAGTCGGCGTTAATGAAAGAAGCGGAGCATCTGGCAAATTTCGGAAGCTGGACGGTCGATCTCAATACCGGTAAACACCAGTGGTCCGATGAGGCGTTTCGTATACTAGGCTTCAAACCAGGAGAAATAAATCCCAATTATGAAAATTTTTTCCGGCACGTGTATCCGGAAGACCGAGACCAGCTGACGAACATTATTCAGGGAGCTGCCAGCACTCATTGCGTTCAGGAATGCGAATACCGGATTACGGATCATTACCGGAATCTCAAACATTTGCACTCGAGGATACTTATTAAACGGGATAACGCGGAGCGACCTTTGCAACTCATCGTGTTTACCTGCGATATCACGAAACAGAAACTGCAGACGAGCGCCCTGGAAAGCCAAAATCGGAGATTGATGGAGATTGCCTGGGTGCAGTCGCACGAAGTCAGGGCGCCTCTGGCAAGGCTTATGGGACTCGTTCAGCTGCTGAACGGCTACCCCGACGATCAAATTAATATTAAAGAAACCCTAGGGCAGATTATGCAAAGTGCCAATGAACTGGATGAAATTATTCGAAAGATCGTGAGAAAAACCGAGGGAATTCTCTGATCCGTTGCCAGTTGCCCGGTGTTCGGATGAGATCGAAGGTGTGTTAGGGTTCTCACACAACATGCGGCAGGGATCTGGGCAGCATGAGGAGAACAACGTCGCTGCCTTGTTATGTGTCTCCCCGCACGGGGGCTTTAGCCGTTATGGAATGGGGTTGGCCGAGTGCCCAGGCCGATATTGGTTCCCGATGGCCCCTGGCCGGTAGGTATTAATGCAGTATACTGGAACCGGCTGATCGGCCGGAAGATCCTATCACACTACCGCAAATCTGGCAGCATCTGCCTCCGGCGGGTGTCACGCGCCGATCCGCGCATAGGCCAATAGTACGCAAGCGGTTAGCTTAACCCGAAGCACGCGAAGGGGTGCTCCTCGCTCTGGTTACAATGAATGCTGTGATCGCGTCGTAACGATGAGCGTTTCCGCAAGTGTCGTGTTACGGTCGCAAATAGGCGGGACACGTTTGCAAAAAACGGCCGTAAGAATGACAAGAAATGTATTGTCGCATGACTTTTGTCATCCGCATCCGCCCCTCTATTTCCTTTTTTAGGCACGCCGTTTATCCAGGTTCGAAATGAAGTCTTTTAAAATGATTATCGGGTCGCTGTTTGCTCTCATGGTGGCGGCCCTTGGACTTTTAACCGAAGTGATTCTTTCGCACGGCGACTCTGAGCCTTCGAGTCTCCTGTGGAACAGCTATTTCGATGTTCTGATCGTTATCATCATCCTGTTAGTGGTGATTTTCCTCTTCATCCGGTTAAATTTCAACGAGCTACTGAAAAGAGAACGACATCTGAAGTCGGCATTTGAACTGCACATGGCAGCTGAGCAGAAGCTCAGGGACATGCTGAATG
>DASVOT010000338.1:0-3956 GCA_036383235.1 Chryseosolibacter sp. | reverse complement strand
ACCTCCTGGGCGAGCCCGGGCCTTCCGGGCCGGCGCGATATCAGGGATTTGACGAGGTGTTGGCACTGCCGGGAGTCTACGTACATTTATATGGGAAGCGATTGACAAAACCTTTCCGGAAAATGGGCCATGTCACCATTGTTGAAAAAGACCTGGCGGCCTTAAAAAAGAAAGCGAACTTTGTAAAACAAACCCTCAAAGTAGTTACCTGAAGGAACAGCTTTGAGAGCGGGTTTTAAAACATACGAACGCACATGAAAAAACCATTGGTTGGAATCATTATGGGCAGCGAGAGTGATCTGAAGATCATGAAGGAGGCTGCGGAGGTGATGGAGGAATTGGATGTTCCCTATGAGCTTACCATAGTCTCCGCTCACCGTACACCACGGCGAATGGTTGAATACTCCGCTTCAGCGCGCAAGCGGGGTTTAAAGGTAATTATTGCAGGCGCCGGCGGCGCCGCTCACTTGCCCGGTATGATTGCTTCCATGACCTCCCTGCCGGTGGTGGGAGTGCCGGTAAAATCATCCAATTCAATTGATGGATGGGATTCCGTCCTGTCTATTCTTCAGATGCCCGCAGGGGTGCCGGTCGCAACTGTGGCATTGAATGGGGCCCGTAATGCGGGAATACTCGCGGCCCAGATCATCGGCTCCTCTGACCCCGCGCTGGCAAAACGCCTCGACAAGTTTAAAGAGTCGCTTCAGAAAAAAGTCGAAACAGCGGCAAAAACCATCGATTCGAAGGGTTGGAAGTCCGCTTTAAAGTAGCGGGTTTTAATGAATGCATTAAAATATTTAAATTAATATTTTGAAACATTCCTCTCCGGGGCCGGAGCCAACCGATGGTTTGGGAAAGGGCTTCGGGGCCGGACCTATTTTATGGTTACCTTCAATGAACCCAGGCGAAAAAGGTTGGCTCAAAGAATATATCGACTTCCGGATGGAAACGCTGGAAGCGCTTACAACCGATGACGTTCGAAAAAGCTCGCATCCCGAACACGCCTTGTACCGTATCCTGCAGCCGACCGGACTGATGTATGGCCAGTCGGTAGCCAGCGCTTCGCATCCCGACCACCATTCCTGGGCAGAGAAAGATAAAATGAAAGTGCTGCTTGCCGACAGCCTGATCAGCAACTCACTTTTGTTTTCCGAAAAGCAAAATGGGTCATCCGTTAAAATTTCAGATGCCATCAACCACACGCTGGAAAACATCGGCAACTTTTATAACAACATTTTTCCAGAGCTTGCCACACCAGCAAAATCTTTTTTTGGCAAGAAACGATCTCCGGTAGAACTGGCGGAAAAAATCCTTGACAAACGAATCGACAAAACCAGCGATTTCCAGGGCAACTTCTGGACTTACTTCTTTCACAACAGCTTGCTGTTTCTCGATGTATTCATCTTCGGCCAGTGGATCCATACAAACGCCGACCGCATTGTAGCTGATTTTTTCCGGTATGAACGCGAAGAATTAAGGTTCTCGGTTGTGCGGGTGATTGCCGCCGCGGCCCATGCCAACAAGGAAGTAGCGTATGAGGAAAAAAAATTACTCGATTTCTTCCTCCACAGCGCTGATCTTCCGGCCGAAAAGAGAAAAGAAGCGCTGAGGATATTCGAACACGGAATCGATATTGAGGAGATCAGCCTCCCGTCGGAAAACTCCTGGATCCTGAAAAAATTTTTCCTCGAAGTCGCCATCCTCACCATTTGGGCTGACAAGAAGGTGGAGGAGGCTGAAATGGATTTTCTCAAAGCGTTAGCCCATCATCTTGGCTTTAACGAAGAGGATCTGGAAAACAGCCTCATCGCCATCGAGGGCTTTGTGCTTGAAAACTGGGAGCAGCTCTCCTACTTGCAGAATAATCAGGATTACTATGAGCTGAGCGAACAATTTATCAAAAGGGTGGCAAAGATCGCCGATAAGAACAAACACCGGTTGATGAAGGAGCTTCAGGAGAATGAAAAGATCAAGGCATTGCTGAAAAAATCCCGGTCAGCGGAACTCACCGACGAGGAGAAGGAAGTCATGCGGCTAGCCCTGGTAACGTTTCTGAAAGCGATTCCCACGTTCGTGGTTATTTCTCTGCCGCGGAAGTTTCTCACCCTTCCCGTTCTGCTGAAGATCCTTCCCAAGAATCTCTTCACGGAAGGTATTGCAACCTAGACCTCTTCCTCCTCCGCCTTCTTGATTTTTCTCGGGATGAGTACCGAAAAAATAATCGACAGCGTGAGGGTGACAATAATGACAGTAAAGGAGAGATAAACATTCACCTCGATGTGCCAGATGTCGAGCAACATTTTGGCTCCGATAAAAAAGAGGATGACTGACAGCCCCTTCTGAAGCAGATAGAACTTATCGATAATTCCGGCCAGCAGGAAGAACATCGCCCGCAGCCCCATCACGGCAAAAATATTTGACGTGTAAATCAGGAAGGGGTTTTGGGTGATGGCGAACGCTGCCGGAATCGAGTCGACGGCAAATATCAGATCCGTTGTTTCAATCAGCACGATGACGAGGAACAGCGGCGTAAACAACCACCGGTGATCGTGCCTTACTACAAAATTTCCACCGAAGTCGTCATGCGACATCGGCAAATATTTCTTGCAGAATTTTAATATCGGATTTTTCTCCGGTTCGATCTTTTCGTCGCCATCCTCGAAATAAATCCGGATACCGGAATACACGAGAAATACGCCAAAGATGTACAGGATCCAATGAAACTTCTCGATGAGAAAAGTGCCGACGAATATAAAAACCCCCCTGAAAACGATTGCTCCGAGAATTCCCCAGAACAGGACTTTATGATAATAGGATTCGTTAACCTTGAAGTACTTAAGGATAAGCAAGATAACGAAAATGTTATCCACCGAAAGGGCATATTCCGTAAGGTAGGCCGAGAAGTACTGAACCGCCCCCTCGGTCCCGCTGTCGTCGTAAAGGAGAATAAAAACGCCGAAAAGCGTCGAGATGACGACCCAGAAGATAGACTGGTAGAGGGCCGACTTTGTACTGATTTTATGAGCCTGTTTGTGAAAAAGGCCGAGGTCTAATACAAGAAAAAGGATGATGATGATTGCGAAAATCCCGAAAAGTATCGTTTCCTCCCTGGGCAGGTCGGCAAAGAGCGAAAATGTGAGGATTTGGGACACTACTTGAAATAATCTATACTGGTTTGGAGAAGCCTTTAGCCAGCAAAAATAGGATTTTAGACTTCGCTCAATTTCAAAACTACAAATATATTTTCATACAGAAAACTCCCGGATGGCGATTTCTTGCGCCGGACGAATGGGATTAATGGGAGCAATTTTGGCAAGTGCCCTGGACGAGGAAACTGACCTCTTTGGGTATGTACCCCTTCGGCAATTTAACCATCGGGATATCGACGTCTAGGCAGTTGGTTTGTCCGCAGCTCGTACACTTGAAATGAACGTGCTCGTGGCGATGGCGGGTGGCGGAACAAGCCTCGGAACATAGGGCATACTTCAGGATTCCGCCGTCGTCAAGAACTTTATGAATAAGTCCGCGGTCGGAAAAAGTCTTCAGGGTGCGATATACCGTAACCCTGTCGAGATCGTCCGCAATTTCACTTTCAATGTCGCTGTGGGAGAGAGCATAATCCTTCTCTAAAAACAGGTGCAGAATTTCCTGTCGGGTGGGGGTTGACCTCAGCCGGAACGTTTTTAACAGCCGGTTTGAAACGCGATTCATTCCTGCAGTTGCAACTGTACTAATTTATTGTAAATACCATTGTTCATACGTGAAAGCTCCAGATGCGATCCCATTTCGGCAAGCTTCCCGTCCTGAATAACAAATATACGATCTACTTTCTTTATCGTACTGAGCCGGTGCGCAATTATAATACTCGTGCGGCCCTCCATGAGCTTCTCAAGCGCTTCCTGAACCAATACCTCCGAATGTGCATCCAGCGAGCTCGTCGCCTCGTCCAGCACCAG
>DASVOT010000337.1:0-5778 GCA_036383235.1 Chryseosolibacter sp. | reverse complement strand
CCTCCCGTGCCCAGCGCCCAACTGGGAATGGCGATCTGGAAGTCGATCAGTTTCTGAAGCACGTCCGCGATACCGGGAATATCCCTGGAGATAAAGTCGAACTTCTTTTTGTGTTCTGCAAGCAGAGCGCCATTGTGTTCTGCCAGTTCATTTTTTCCAAGTTGCATGGCGAAAATCGTTAGGGTAAATAAAATACTTCCTGCAGCGGCATGGAAACGGGGGAATTATCCGGATTGGTGTCCATGATGTCGCGCATGAACGCCCACCACTTTTTCATGACCGGATGATCCGGCAATTTGTCGAGCAGTGCAGGATCCTCCACCTCCATGACGCCGAACAGGGAGAGCGTCGAGTCGTCGAGGAAGATGGAGTACCGGGAGATGCCACTTCCCTTGAGGAGTTCCTTCAGCTCAGGCCACAGGTTGTCATGGCGTTTCCTGTATTCCTCTTCAAACCCGCGGCGAAGCTGCATTTTGAAAGCTCTCCGAATCATTAAGCTGCAGGTCATAAGTTATCAGATATAAGTCGTGCGGTCATAGGTTAGAGGCGTACGCAAATGTGGAATAACGAACGTCGGATGCCGGATCACGATTTCCAATGCCAATACCTGGATTTAACGCGGGAAGGCCACGGCAAGTCCACCGTCGACGTTAAGCATGTTGCCCGTCGATTTTTTCAGGAGGCCACCTACAAATGCAAAGCAGGCGTTGGCGATGTCCTCCGGCAAAATGATCTCCCCGAGCAAGGTCCGTTTCGCATAAAACTCAGGCAGCTCTTCCACTTTTATTCCGTAGGCTTTGGCTCTCCCTTCGGCCCATCCTCCTGCCCAGATCTTGCTGTCGGCGATGACGGCGTCGGGGTTGACGATGTTGACGCGTATTTTGTCGGCACCGAGCTCGGCGGCGTTCAGGCGGCTGAGGTGCATCTGCGCAGCTTTTGCCGACCCGTAGCCTGCGTTGTTGGGCCCGGAAACCAGGGCGTTTTTACTTACGATGTTAAGGATGTCACCACCCAGTCCCTGCTTTTTCATAATGGCGACAGCCGCCTGGGAAACAAGGAACTGGCCTTTCACCAGCACATCGTACAACAGATCCCAGTCTTTTTCCGTGTGATCGGAAAGCGACTTGGAGATCGAGAGGCCCGCGTTGTTCACCACGATATCGATTCCTCCGAACGCCAGCGCCGCCGTCTTCATTGCGCCAGCGATGTGACCGCCATTCGTTACATCCATGAGCGACTGCGCATAGGCGTCCTTTCCGTAAAGCTTTTTGAATTCTTCGTCGGCTTCTTTCAGGCGATTGGGGTCATTATCGCTGAGGATGACGCAGGCACCCTCCTCCACAAATTTTTTCGCGATTGCTTTTCCGATTCCCCCGGCGCTGCCCGTCACGAGGGCGATCTTTCCTGAAAGCGCTTTTGGTTTCGGCATGCGCTGCAGCTTGGCTTCTTCCAGCAGCCAGTATTCGATGTTGAAGGCTTCCTGCCGGGGCAGCGAGGTATATTCGGAAACGGCTTCCGCTCCTTTCATCACGTTGATGGCGTTGACATAGAATTCAGCTGCCACCCTCGCAGTTTGTTTGTCCTTGGAAAAGGTGAACATGCCTACGCCGGGATAGAGCAGTACGACGGGGTTGGCATCGCGCATGGCGGGGCTGTTCGGGTGTTTGCATTTTTCGTAATAGGCCTTGTACATGTCGCGGTAGCGACCGAAAGCCGGGCTGAGTTTTTCTTTCAGCGATTTTACGTCGGAGAGGTCTTCGTCGGGCTTCAAGTCCAGCACCAGCGGGCTGATCTTCGTGCGAAGGAAGTGGTCGGGGCAGCTTGTGCCCATGGGTGCGAGTTTATCGAGGTCTTTCGAGTTGATGAACTCCAGTACGCGTTCATCGTCGGTGAAGTGGCCAACCATTCGGTTGCGGGCCGAACAAAAGCCGCGTAACACCGGGGCGAGGGCCGATGCCTGCTGCAGTCTCTGTTCTTTTTCCAGGCTTTTGATCTTTGCGCCCCCGAAAACAGGGCGTCGTTTTCCGTAGTTCTCTTCGAGGTATGCGGCACACTTTTCAATAACCTCCAGGGTATTGATATAACTTTCATAAGCCGTGTCTCCCCAGGTGAACAGGCCGTGGGATCCAAGCATGATGCCGCGAATTCCGGGGTTTTCTTCCAGGCATGCGCGCAGTTTAAGGCCGAGATCGAAACCGGGGCGCTGCCACTCGACCCATCCCACGGTCCCGTTAAACAACTCTTGCGTTATGCGCTTGCCGTCTTTTGCCGCTGCGATGGCGATGGCCGCGTCGGGGTGCAGGTGATCGATGTGCTTGAAAGGCAGGAACCCGTGAAGAGGCGTATCGATGGACGGCGCCTTGGAGTTCAGATCGTAGATACAGTGATTGAACAGCTCGACCATTTCGTCTTCATGCTCAATTCCTCTATAGACATTCTCCAGGCTCTGGAGCCGATCCATGTACAGGGCAGCCAGCCCGCTTTTCTTCAGCGTTCCGATGTCTCCGCCCGATCCTTTTATCCACATGACCTCGGTTTCTTTTCCCGTGAGAGGATCTTTGGACATCACTTTACAGGACGTGTTGCCACCCCCGTAGTTGGTCAGCCGCAGGTCGGCGCCTAACAGGTTTGAACGGTAGATCAGAAGGCCGACCTCATCGCCTTTCAAGGCAGCGGCCTTTTTTTCATCCCACAGGTAGGAGACGTGTTTGAATTTTGTTTCTGAAATAGCAGACATAACACAAATATTATAATATTAATCAATATGCAATTGAATTACCATACCCCACCAGGATGACAGAAGTCAGGATGGTTAATATTCCGATGGTGATGGTAATCCTTGTTTTTGCGCTTACTCCTTTCCACTCGCGCAGAACGATGCCCCACATATTGGACACGAGTATAATAAAAGCCATGTGCAAAATCCATGAGCTTGCTCCGTTTCCCAGCTTACTTTCACCCATTCCGTAGAAGAAGAACTGGAGGAACCAGGTGGTGCCGGCCAGGGCTGAAAAAATATAGTTCGTTGCCAATGGCGCTTTCGTATTGGCGTAATCAGAAAACGTCTTGTTTCTCGCGTTCAGGATCATGCACCAGATAAAATTAGTGGTCAAGCCTCCCCAGAGAAGCACGACGTAAGTCACGTTGTTCTGAAACAGCGGATTATGGCCGAGCTTTACGGCTGCTTCCGCCATGGGTTTTCCGGCTTCTATTCCGAAGTTAAAGCATGCGCTCAATATTCCCGAAATGGTGGCGACGATCAGGCCTTTTACCAGGCTGAACTCGGCGATGCTTTTTCTTTTTTCTTCCTCGGAGAGGTCCTTTTCTTTTGACATCCCGGCTCTTCCGCAAATAAAAATCCCCGTAAGGCAAACCAGGACGCCCAGTAAAACCATGCGGCCTCCGGGTGTGGACATCATATAAGAGAGGGATATTTTTCCGTCGTGGGGAAAATAGTTATAATAGAGGGGAGGAATGAGCGACCCAAAGGCCGCGCAATATCCGAGAATAACGGAGTTGCCCAGCGACATACCCAGGTACCGGATGCCCAGCCCGTAGGTCAGTCCTCCAATTCCCCACAGTACCCCCATGAGATAGGTCCATCCGAGAACACTTGCATCCGAATTTCCGACGATCTCCATGAAGCCGGGGATGGTCAGGGCGGCGGCCAGGGGCGGGACAATAAGCCATGAAAAAAGGCCGCCGATCAGCCAGTAGCTTTCCCATGCCCAACCCTTCACTTTTTTGAAGGCCATGTAAAAGCTGCCGGAAGCAAAACCACCAAGAAAATGGAAGAACACCCCGAGAATCGCGGCCATGAGTTTTCAGAGATTTAATAACCCGACAAGGTAGAAAGGTATGGGTTTCATCCTGTCATGCACTGTCATGCTTAAATTAATTAATTTTGGCGCATTACTTAAATCCAAGTCAGGCCCGCATCTATGGAGCGAAACGATATCTTCAAGCTGATTCAACTGGACGATCACTCCGCCACACCGAAGTACCAGCAACTGGCCAACTCTATTATTAATGCCATTCAAGAGGGCCAGATCGGGAAGGACGCGATCATGCCATCGATCAATGAACTGAGTTTCGAATTCCAGATATCGCGCGATACGGCCGAGAAGGGATATAAGCATCTGAAGAGCATTGGTGTCCTGGGTTCGGTGCCGGGAAAGGGATTTTACATTAAAAGCACGGAAGTTTCTCAAAAGGTCAAAATCTTTTTGCTGTTCAATAAGCTTAGCGCCCATAAGAAGATTATCTACGATTCAATCGTGACGTCGCTTGCCGGCCAGGGGTCGATCGACTTTTATATTTATAACAACGACTTCGCCCTCTTTCGCAATCTTTTGCTCGGCAAGCAGGACCAGTATACGCATTATGTCATCATTCCCCATTTCAACGAGGGGGGCGACACCGCCGCTGAAGTCATCAATAAAATAGACAAGAACAAGCTGATCTTGCTGGACAAGCTCGTGCCGGGTGTGGACGGGAAATACGGAGCGGTGTACGAGAACTTTGAAAAGGATATTTACGAGGCCCTTGAACAGGCGTTGCCGCAGCTTGAGAAATATCAAACGCTGAAGATCATTTTTCCGGAACAGACCTACCATCCCCGCGAGATCCTGAAGGGCTTTTACCGGTTCTGCACGCAGTATGCGTTTGGGTACAAGGTTGTTCACACAATCGAAAACGAGCCGATCGGCCAGGGTGAAGCTTATATCAATCTCATGGAGAACGACCTGGTGATTTTGATTGAGCGGATCCTGTCATTGGACCTGAAAGTGGGGAAAGACGTAGGGGTCATTTCCTACAACGAGACACCTTTGAAAAAAATCATTCTCGACGGCATCACGACGATCTCTTCCGACTTCCAGATGATGGGAGAAAAAACCGCGCAGCTTATCCTGGAGCGGTCAGCCGAGCATATCGAGATCCCGTTTTATCTTACGCTGAGGTCTTCGCTCTAGTCGGCGGGTTTCCGCCCATTTTTTAAGCGATAACTTTCAGGTTTCCCGCAAGTTACCTCCATTCATGTTGTTCAACGGGAGGGCTATTCACAACTATGAAAATGTTTGTGCAAACGGTATAGTACAGGATGGTCGTTGGATTTCATCGCTTTACTTTCCGGAAAAAAAACCGGAAACCTCCTATGATCGGAATCATAGCAGAAGAATAAAACCAATCTTTTCACCAAAACCCATGCTCTATGAAGCACAATTACTCTCACAAATTATTGGCAGTTTTGATCCTGGCGTTCTCGGTCGCGCATTTCGCCGGGGCGCAGACAACGGTTACCGGCAAGGTCACCTCCGCTGAAGACGGTGCGCCCATTCCGGGCGTGAACATCATTGTAAAGAACACGGTGAGCGGAACGGTGACGGACGCCGAGGGGATTTACAGGATTTCCATCAATGAAGACGACATACTGGTTTTCTCTTCCATAGGATTTGCTACGCAGGAGGTAGCGGTGGGAGGGCGTTCTGTCATTGATATTGTGATGGCACCGGATATCCAATCGCTGTCGGAGGTGGTGATTGTGGGATACGGGTCGCAACGGAAGGCCGACATCACGTCTGCCGTCTCCGTGATTGACCTGGACAACATCGGGGATGTTCCGGCGTCGAATGTCAGCCGCCTGCTGCAAGGCCAGGCTGCGGGGGTGCAGGTGAGGCAGACGACGGGAACGCCAGGCGCCGAGATGGAAGTCACGATCCGTGGGATAGGCTCCCTTGGCGCGGGCAGCCAGCCTTTGTATGTGGTTGACGGTTTCCC
>DASVOT010000336.1:0-2441 GCA_036383235.1 Chryseosolibacter sp. | reverse complement strand
TGACTACCTCTTCCAGTTTTTGCTCGAAGACGGAAGTGGTCGGCAGGTTGAACAGGATGACCAGGAATGAAAATATGCTGTAGACCGTCACAAACGTCATCAGCGATAAGATGAAGACATGAAAGCGGTAATTGGTGAATGCCGTTGTCATGCCCGACAGTACTTCTGCCAGCGAGCTGCTGGTGAAGAAGATGTAAAAGAGGTAAAAGACCGTGAGCAACAAAAGTAAAAGGCTCGTCCACTTTTGCTTGAAGTTCAGGTAGGCCACCCATTTCAGGTTGGCTGAAAGTACGGTTCCGATCACAACGAATACGCCCAGCATGGACCAGAAGATGACCTCGACGAACGGAAAATCAAACGCATTGTAGATCAGCGACAACAGCAGCGTCCACTCAAAAAAACCCCAGAGACGCAACAGCCATTTCGATTTCTGATAGAGGATCAGGCGTTTCCATGCGGTGAACGCCATGATGAGAAACCCGACCATCAGCCCAAGGTTGATCAGGTAGATCAGGTCGATGAAAACCACGTCGGTCGTCAGGCGCGTCGATCCCAGCAGAAATTCAACGATCTTCAGGATCAGCGACACCACCGTCGCGACAAGTCCGGTGGCGAACACCCTCCAGAGGAGATCGACGAAATTCAGCGCGTCATCCTTATCGAGCTTCAGTTTGTAATAGTAATACAGCGAAATGATGAACAGATCCAGGATCACATTGGGTAGCCAGGAAGGTATTCCAGGTTTGATGTTGTGATTGGCGGCACTGTAAACGATAGGTATATCGGTAAAGACCAGCGCCAGCCAGGTAATCACACCTGCCGTAAAGAGTAACCTGATGATGGCCTTCGTGCGCATGAACAGTTCAGAAACCGGGGTTTTATGGAAAAAATAAGCCAATCATGGGATTGGCTCTGCAATAATAGGAATAAATCACCAAGAATTCCGGGTGTTGAATGCGGTCGTCCTGTCAGAATCAGCCACGCGGAAGCGAGTTGAAAGCCTCTATTTCCGGCTGTAATTAGGCGCTTCGCGCGTAATGGTGACATCGTGCGGATGGTTCTCCGTCACACCGGCGGAGGTTATTTTCACGAATTTCGACTCTTTCAGTTTGTCAATGTTTTTCGCGCCGCAATAACCCATCCCGGCCCTCAGCCCTCCCACCAGTTGGTAAAGCACTTCCGAAACCAGTCCTTTGAAAGGTACTCTTCCTGAAATGCCTTCCGGGACAAGCTTTTTAACATCGTCTTCCACGTCCTGGAAATACCTGTCTTTGGAACCCACTTCCATCGCCTCGATCGAACCCATACCCCGGTACGATTTGAATTTTCTTCCCTCGTAAATGATCATCTCGCCCGGAGCTTCCTCCGTGCCTGCCAGAAGGGAGCCGATCATGATGCTGTCTGCCCCGGCGGCCAGAGCCTTGACGATATCGCCGGAAAAACGGATCCCGCCATCGGCGATCACGGGAACGTCTGTCTCCTCCAGGGCTTTCGCCGCTTCATACACTGCCGAGAGCTGAGGCAGGCCCACCCCTGCCACCACCCGGGTGGTACAAATACTGCCCGGCCCGACACCCACCTTGACAGCGTCAGCACCAGCCTTTGCCAGCGCCTTTGCGCCCTCGGCAGTGGCTACGTTGCCTACAATCAGGTCGAGCTCCGGATATTTCTTCTTCACCCGTTTGGCCGCTTCGACAACACCCTTTGAATGGCCGTGGGCAGTGTCTATGCTGATCACATCCACAGCCGCTACCTTCAGCGCTTCAATCCGCTCGAGAATATCGGGCGTGACACCAACGGCAGCCCCTACACGCAGCCTTCCGAACTTATCCTGGCAGGCGTTGGGTTTGTTCTTTTTCTTCTGGATGTCTTTAAAGGTAATGAGCCCGGTAAGCTTGCCCTTCTTGTTGACAATCGGGAGTTTTTCGATCTTGTACTTGTTGAGTATCTCTTCGGCCTGATCCAGCGTGATGCCTTCAGGGGCAGTGATCAGATTTTCGCGCGTCATGATCTTTTCCACAGGCACGTCCATTTCCTTCTGGAACCGGAGGTCCCGATTGGTCAGTATGCCCACGAGCCTTCCTTCTTCGTCCACGATTGGAATACCGCCGATCCGCATGTCCCGCATGATGTGTTCCGCCTGCAGAACGGTCGCGTGCAACTTGAGGGTAATGGGATCGCGGATGAGACCACTCTGAGATCTTTTCACCTTTCGCACCTGCTCGGCCTGCTGTTCGATCTTCATGTTCTTGTGGATGAAGCCAAGCCCCCCTTCCAGCGCGACGCTGATCGCCAGGTCCGCCTCGGTGACTGTGTCCATCGCCGCGGACACAATGGGTATATTTAAACGGATATTGCGGGTTAGCTGCGTGGAGGTGTCGGCTTCGCGGGGAAGAATCTCGGAATAAGCGGGGACCAGAAGCACATCATCATAGGTGAGG
>DASVOT010000335.1:0-9349 GCA_036383235.1 Chryseosolibacter sp. | reverse complement strand
CGCACATAATCACATTCCTGACCACCCTCTTGTTTGTCTCCTCCTTGCACCTGTACGGCAAAAACAGGAGTATTGCCAGTGGTCTGCTGGCTGGCTTTCTCCTCGGTTTCAATGCTTTCATCGGTTACTTCGATGCGCTTCTAATTTTTCTTCCCTTCCTCTTTTACATTTTGTGGCATTACCGGCGGCAGTCCTTTTATCTTCTTCTTCTGATGGCAATCGGGGCGATGCCTTTCATCGTCCTCATTTTGTCGTACAATTACCTGATTACGGGCGACGCCTGGTTATCGGTATCCAGGTGGGCATATCCCGAGAAGAGACTTGGATTTGTCAAGGGTCATACGCTCCTGAAGGGGTTCGAGCATGTTGTGAGATGGGTCCTTCTCTTCTTCTACTGGTGTTCCCCAGGCTTTCTGATTCTATACCTGGTGTTCCTGTTCCGGAAGGTCCAATCGCGTGTGGCGCGTTTCCTGAATCCCGAAGACTATCTCTTCCTTTGCCTGATGGCAGGCTATTTCTTTTATTACCAGGTGGGAGGGAACCAGTACGGACCCCGTTTCCTGTTTGCAGGATTTCCATTCCTCGTATTATTTGTGGTAAGCAGAACCATGGCCATGCAGGGGAAGTGGCCGATGGCGGTTTTGCTGGCGAGCCTGGTCTACCCCATCGTAAAATTTCCGTTTATCTCGCACCGCGAAAGGCAGGTCGTCGAGCAACGCCAGGATCTTTTTGATCTCGTTCGTAAAGAAAAGATATCCAATGCGGTGGTTTTTGTATCATCGTCCACATGCCCGATACGGCCGATGCCCGTGGATGACCTCACCCGCAACGACTCGAAATTTGAGAATGACGTCATTTATGCCCTTGAACTACCCCAAATCAGTGACAAGCTCATGCAGTACTATTCCGATCGCTCCTTTTACAGGTATGTGCGAGATCTGGATAAAGGAAAAGGGCAGTTGGTTAAAATCAGATAGCGGGGAGCAATTCGTGGCTTTTCGGAAAAATGAGACGTGATTATTCAGGCCTACCGTATGGTTGGTGCATAATTTTTATCATCATTTGTCATGAAGAAAAGAATAACTAACTGGAACAACTATCCGGTTGTTGAGGCCAGCGAGGTTTCATTCGACTATGAAAAAGAGATTGCGGCAAAACTCGCGGGTTCGTCCATCCCTCACGGGAACGGGCGTTGCTACGGAGATGCGTCGTTGTCGTCCGACGTAGTGAATACCCTGCGCTATGACAAGATCCTTGCATTTGACGAAGCAGAGGGTATAATTACGTGCCAAAGCGGGGTTTTGCTCGCCGAGCTTCTGCAGGTCATTGTGCCGCGGGGCTGGTTTCTGCCCGTCACCCCGGGGACTAAATTTATCACCGTGGGCGGAGCGGTCGCGTCGGACGTCCATGGAAAGAATCACCATGTGGATGGCTCTTTTTCAAGGCACGTTTTGTCGATGTCTGTATTAACGGGTACAGGCAAAACGTACGTATGCAGCCCCGAAGCTTATCCGGACCTTTTCAGAGCCACCTGCGGAGGGATGGGACTCACCGGAATCATCCTCGAGGTAAAGTTCCGCCTCAAAAGAATCAATACTTCTTTTATCCGCCAGAGGCAGGTCAAGGCCCGCAACCTCGATGAAGTGATGGCGCTCTTTGAGGAAAACGGTGATGCTACTTACTCTGTCGCCTGGATCGACTGTCTAAAAAGGGGTATATCCTTCGGACGAAGCATTCTCATGCTGGGAGAGCATGCCATCCAGGACGAAGTGAAGAGTCAGAACCCTCTTGTGGCAAGGGAGAAGGCCATCCTCGCCGTGCCCTTCTATTTTCCTTCTTTTGCGCTCAATGGATTTTCCGTGAAAATCTTCAACGCAATGGTTTATGGGAAGAACTACAAGAAGATCATGGATAGCGTGGTGCATTACGATGGATTTTACTACCCCCTGGATTCTATCTTGAACTGGAACAGGATCTACGGCAGGAAAGGATTCGTCCAGTACCAGTTTGTGCTCCCGATCGGCGCGAGCAAAAGCGGACTGGTCGACATCCTTACCAGGATCAGTCAAAGAGGCACCGGATCCTTCCTCGCGGTCTTGAAGCTGTTCGGCGAGCAGGATGACCTGATATCGTTCCCCATGAAAGGCTATACCCTGGCTCTGGATTTCCCCATTCGCCCGGGGTTGTTTGAATTCCTCGATGAGCTCGATAATATTGTAGCCGGATACGGAGGCCGGATCTACTTATCAAAGGATGCGCGGATGAAAAAGGAGATCTTCTGGAAGACGTATCCCCACGCAAACGAGTTCAAAGACATATTATCCAAATACGATCCGGATAACCGCTTTGTTTCCCGTTTATCGCAACGATTAACGCTAAAAGCTTAATGGAGGAAAACGTACTGATTCTGGGAGCTGCTTCCGACATGGCCGTAGCAATTGCCAGAACCCTCGCACGGGAGGGATATTCCATCACACTGGCGGGCCGCAACATGGAACGACTGTCTGCAATTCAAGGTGATCTCCACGTCAGATACAAGGCCATGGTCAGCGCCGTCTATTTTGACGCGCTGGATTTTGACAGCCACGAGGGATTTTATCACGGGATCCCCGAGAAACCGGATATTGTCATATGCGTGTTCGGACTGTTGGGTGAACAGGCCGAGGCGCAGACGAACTGGAAGCATTGCCTGGATATCCTGAACAGCAACTTCACCGGCGCGGTCTCTGTCCTGAATGTGGTCGCCAATGATTTCGAGCGCAGAAAGAAAGGGACGATCGTCGGTATCAGCTCGGTGGCTGGCGACCGCGGCCGGCAAAGCAACTACATCTATGGCAGCGCGAAGGCCGGGTTCACGGCCTACCTCTCAGGCCTGAGAAACCGCCTCTACCGTCATGGCGTACACGTGCTCACAGTGAAGCCCGGATTTGTAAAGACCCGGATGATCGAAAATATTCCGACACCTGGGCTACTGACCGCTTCTCCAAAACAGGTTGCGGAAAGTGTACTGAAGGCCATCAACAGGAAGCGAAACACCATCTATGTTATTTCGTTGTGGCGGCTCATCATGCTCATAATACGATGGATTCCCGAAGGGCTTTTCAAAAGAATGAAACTGTGAGCAAATAGTATCCACCTGAGGCGTCCACCACCTTAAGAGGCCTCACATTGGTTGCGGCCGCTCCCGGCATCACCTTGCGGGGTTATTTTCTTTCGACGGTGGCCGCGTTGAAGCAGCTGTACATTCAGCGACGCCGTAGCAGGTATAGTTTTTTAGTCTACAGGTTTCAATCCGAAACCTCATGGAATATAAAGCACTCCTCATTACTGAAACTCCCGCGGGAAAATTTGAACGTCAGATTGTGAAGCGCGACCTGAATGACCTTCCCCCCGGGGATGTGCTGGTAAGAGTTCACTATTCGGCCCTCAATTATAAAGATGGATTATCCGCTACCGGCCATAAGGGCATCAGCCGGAACTTCCCCCACACCCCGGGAATTGAAGCGGCCGGTAAGGTAGTCTTCAGTACCTCTGATAAGTTCCGGGAGGGGCACGACGTCTTTGTGACCGGCTATGACCTTGGAATGAATACCGCCGGCGCTTTCGCGGAGTACATTCGCGTGCCGGCAGACTGGCTCATCCCAAAGCCTTCCATCCTTTCCTGCAAGGACTGTATGACCATCGGCACGGCGGGGTTCACGGCTGCGTATGCACTGTACAAGATGGAGCTAATGGGACAAACTCCGGACTATGGGCCAATTGTTGTCACAGGTTCCACAGGAGGGGTAGGTAGCCTTGCTGTTGCGATCCTGGCAAAAGCCGGCTACGAGGTGATCGCCGTCACGGGAAAAAAGGACTCCCATGACTACCTGAGATACCTTGGTGCGGCGCGCATTGAGCCGCGCGAGTTCCTGAACGATTCCCTTGGCAAGCCGCTTCAACGCGCCATGTGGGCGGGCGCCATCGATACCGTGAGCGGGACGATGCTGACGACGTTACTCAAACGCTGCCGCCGCGATGGAAACGTAGTGGCTACCGGCCTGTTGTCGTCGATCCACTTTTCCACTACGATCTATCCGTTCATCCTCAATGGTGTAAACCTTCTGGGGATCGGGGCGGGCCAGACGCCGATGAGCCTGAGACTGAAGCTGTGGGACAAGCTCATCCATGAGTGGAACATCGTCGACAAGCTTCCCGCGATTGCCAACGAGATCGGCCTCGAGGAGTTGAAGGACACTTATATTGACGCCATTCTCTCGGGTAAGACGCGGGGCCGGGTGGTGGTCCGGTTAAAGGAAGATTGTTGTCAGCCAGTGACGGCCTCCGCCGGTCATCGTCCTCATTCCGCTATGGCGGAGCCCGTTGTTTCCGGCGCATAACGAGCACATCGTCTTTACCACAACTGTGGGCTTCGGCAGGCTCAGCCACCGGCTTCGGCAGGCTCAGCCACCGGGTTCGACAGGCTCAGCCACCGGAGCCGAATCTTGAATCTTGAATTTTGAATCTTGAATAATATCAATTGGCTCTATCTAAATCGTTGAAGACAATTTCCGCCTCCATCTTGCTTTTCTTGAGCGCGTTATCAGTGTCGGCCCAGAACCGGATCGCAACGGGTCGTGACTGCGAGCAGTATGGAACATATATTCAGCCGGGCGACCTGATTATCGACACGCCCACCAGGGTCAGTAAGGGAGGGCGCGACGTGATTTACTATTTCATGGGAAAGCAGTGGCCGGGACTGAGGGAGGGAGGAACCATCTGGCTGGATGGTGATAAGCTTGGCGTGCTCAACATGATCAAGTTTTGCAATACCGCCAATGCGTTGACGCCCTGGCGCATCGAGTCAGCGAAGATCAGAAACATTCCCGACACAAGGGTGGTGGCCGGCGCGTTTGTGTGCCAGGGTCTCAGGAATTTCGAGCTCAACGGCGAGAGCGCATTTTTCCCCGGGTTGGCGCGCTGGGATGAGACGAGGAAATTCCTGACAGGAGGGTTTGGATTTCAGGTGATCGGCAATCTTCAGGGCGGCCATGCCTATACGATCGACGTCCGGGACGGGGGCACGATCAGGTTGAACGGGTTCGAGGCGCAGCACGCGTTTTCCGGCGTGCGCATCAACGGTGGCAATGTGGATATCACCCTTGAATCCGTGGAGATCAGCAACTTTTATATTCACGATACCGGTAACGGCGAAGGTCAGTACCTCGGCGCTACGCATAAGCCGCCCGTTGCAAAGCTGAAAAACCTGGAAGTGCACCATGGCATCATCACCCGGACTGCGGCGGAAGCGCTGCAGCTCCAGCACCTCGTCGGCGGCGCTGATGTCCACCACCTTACCATATTCGCGGCGGATGTACGGTGGATGAACGAGTTCATGTCAGGGCAGGATACGGGCATCCAGTGGACGGTAGACGCCGGGGATAACAAGCTCCACCACGTGATCCTTGACGGATTTTCGAGTATTGGATTCATGCCGTTCGGATCGGATCTGAGACCGGAGGGAGGCGTCAGCACCGTGAGCGATA
This sequence comes from Chryseosolibacter sp., assembly GCA_036383235.1. Classification (GTDB taxonomy): domain Bacteria; phylum Bacteroidota; class Bacteroidia; order Cytophagales; family Cyclobacteriaceae; genus Chryseosolibacter. The sequence goes on along the minus strand of DASVOT010000335.1, from coordinate 3,824 downwards.
TCCTGTTTAACGACGGGAGGGACACGGGCATCTACCTGCACAACTCCGAGCGCTATGGAATGGAGTGGGTCTTCAACAATCTTTACTTTCGCGGATTCAGGGCGACGTACTATAAAGAGACGGGGAGGAGGGAGAGAGACTTCTATATCTCCCGCAGGAATGGTACGGATACGGTCATCTTTGGAAATATTTTTCACGATGGCAGTAAACGAAAGGTTTTCGAGGACACGACCGGTATCCGGACCGGCAACGTCACCGTGAAAAAACTGCCTCCTCCGGCGTATAGGAACAGCGGATTCCATGAGCCGGCGGACCGCATCAAGCAATGGCATCCTTTCTACGCGCCTTATTTTCCTGTTTCAAAACGCGACACGGTGAAAGTAAAGGCCCCCACCCAATGGGAGGAGGGCGATATCGCGATTGAAACCATCGGCGGTTATTTTTTTTATAAGTGTATCAAGGGCCACGCCGCCGACAAGACCCGCCCCCAGGAGAATCCGTACTTCGTGAGGCTGACCTGGGATATCAACGGGGTCCGCAATGACCAGCCCGGATGGGACCCGCATTCAACGCAATGCACGTTTCCTCCTGATGATTTCCGCCTTGAAAAGAATAACTATTGGAAAAAACTCGGCATCGGTTTTCAGGAAGAGTTGATCGACCAGTCGCTCAGCAAAAAATAGACCTGCGCCTGCTCCAGCCGCACAATACTGGATTCGAACGGGTCGACCCAATACGCCCGCAGGCATCTCATGTTCTGAAAATTGAAAGAGATTGCTTGAAGTTTCTATCGCTCACCCGGTTTCGGTGCCAAGGCGTTCGATATCTCGCGGGCTATGATTTCGTTGCCATTGGGAGAGACATGACAGAAATCGACGAAGATATACTCGTCGCCGTCAAATTTTTCGCTGAGGTCGAGGATCCAGGGATAGTTCTTGGCGGCGATCTTTTGCTTGAGTAAACGGTATATCACCCTGAAATTGCTTCCCAGCTCCTCATCCAGCTTCAAATGATCTGTTCTTGCTTTTCCTATATATGCTGCAGGCTGTAAGATGGCCATAAACGTGCCTCCCCTGTTCGTGACCAACTCATGAGCCATTTCCCAGTTCTTCATCATCATATCCGCAATGGCTTCAGCCTTCTCCGGGTTTGAGACGCAGTCGTACGGAGAATTTTCCGGCGTAGGGCGATACGTGAGTTTTTGAACGACATTCAGGATATCGTCGATAAACAATTTTGTCGCCAGCTGTTTCACAAGCGCAAAGTTGCCGGCATACAATTTCTCGCGGTACATCGGAACGAGGCGGTGCGCAGGCAGGCTCCGGATCACGCGCGGACAAAGAAAAGCGGCGTCGTTGACGCCGTCGTAAAAAATAACGAGGTCTGTGCGCTCGTTCCTCGAGTACACCGAGATGAGGTCATCCAACTCCTGCCGAGTGTTGTACGCCAGCTGACCATGATTAAAAACCTTATAATCAGCGTGGAGCTTCCCGAACAGTGCGGGAATGGTGTGCTCATCATCGGAACCTTCACCCCACATGGTAGAGCCCCCGAAGAACCGGGCGGTCATTCTTCCCTCCGCGTCTGTCGTGTCTGCGCCAACGGCCCGCAAGCCATCTTTCGATACGTGAGTCGTTTTGCCACTGTAGGGCAGTGTTTTCCATCCGACGAACGGCTCATATTGGTGCCTTAGCCTGTGGTAGTCTGCAAAGACGGCCCTGGCATGCTCGTAATCCCGCGAATAATTCGGTAGCTCGTCGCGGCGGTCCCGTGCCTGACTTTTCAGATACGCGCTGCAGGCCCAGTTGACAATGACCAGCAGAACAGCAAATACGGCGAGGTTGATCGCAATGAATTTTATGATCCTGAAAATCTTCACGATGGCGTTAATATTAGTACTACCCGGCTATGCGTTAGCCGGGTAGTTTGATAGCGGTTTCCGGATGCTATTATTCTTTTACAATCAGCGTCTGTTTCCTGACCTTCGTTCCCTGCCGGATAATCAGGATATAGACACCCCTGGTAAGCTGACCTGGCGGTGTGACCTGGATTCCGCGATCCAGCTCTTCAACAGAAAGAGTCTGGTCGTAGTGGGATTGCCCCATCATGTCGATCAGTTTAACACTGACCGGCCCCTTCCCGCCGTTTACGTGCAGGTTGATATGATCGTACGGCTGTGAGGGCTTTGGATACAGGTCGATCTTTATGTCATCCGGTTGGTCCAGTTCCTGAGTCGTTGCGTCAGCTGACCCTGACGATGCGCTCGTAAAAGCCGTCATGAGGTTGTTGCCTCCGGAACCGAAGCTACTCGTCAGTGCTGCGTCGGGAATGGACACCATATTATTTCCGGTGTCAGGCCCTTTATATCTTACCGAAAGCACCTGGTTCCCGGTGTAATCGAAATATTTGACATTGATATAGTGCGGCCCGGCGGTCAATGTCGTGGTTTGCCCGGTTACCGTTCGGGACCCGTGTTGTCCGTCATTGTCAACGAGGATCACGTCATCGAGGGCAAGTCTGCTGCCATCGTTTGACGTTGTCTGGAACTGATACGGACCCGGTGCGGTGATATACAGGTATCCTTCAAATTCAAAGTTGAAGTAATCTTCCTGGGTGCGGGGCTGCAGCGTGAAGTTCGGAACCTTTCCTCTGAACTCTGCAAAATTCCAGTCGATCAAATCGATATCCGAGAAAGCTCCCGTGCTATGCTCATAGAACAGCCCATTGACAAACGTGTTGGCGGTGGCTTCGTTGCTCGCGGCGCTGAGGTTATTGCCGAGATCCACCGCCCTTACCGTGAACGTATAATTCGTGTTCAGGGGAAGATCGTTGAGTACGAACGTCGTTGCCTGCGACCCGGTGCTGATCACCTTCGAGTCATAGTAGATCCTGTATTCTTTAATACCGGTATTGTCAGAAGCCGCGGTCCAGCTCAGCGAGATCTGTCTGATCGCTGTTGCTTCGGCAGCCACGTTTTGCGGAGCGGTGGGATTCTGGTCGTCGCCCGAAGTGACGACAGTCACAAACTGGTTGCCTGCTGAAGGGGTATAATTCGAACGCCCTTCGTTGCCCACCGCGCGGATCTTGTATTGATAGGTGCTTGAAGGCATCAGGCCTTTGTCTATCATCGAGGTTTGGTTGGCCTTTGTGATCGGCGCCATGGACCATGTAGTAAAAGTAGTCGGACCGGTTTGCATTCGCCTCCAGATCTCGAATCCATTTTCATTGGTTGAGACGTCACTCCAGTTGAGACTTACGCGCGCATCCGAAATCGGTGTCCCGGTAAAGTTCGTGGGAGCGGGAATGTTGATGGGGGCCTGGTTGTTGAAGAAGACATACTTTCCGTCTGAGGAAGGGCTCGGGCAGTTGTCGATGCTCGCCACCACGAGGGTATAGACGCCGTTTCCGACACAGGTTCCCGAGCTGCAGTCGCCGGCGATAAACTTGACATGGCTGACGGTGTCGTCTACCGAGCCGGGCAGGTTCTGAAGGACGCCGTTCTTATACCAGTAATAGTGCGGATATTCGCCTTGCGAGTAGAGCAGGGCCGCCCCATAGTTGTCGAGTCCTTTTAACACCACAGTTCCTGTCTGGAGCACGACCGGTTTCTCCATCGTTTGAGAGGTCACGGTGACCGGGTCTGACCACCGGTTCCAGTCGGCGGCGCCGGGATTCTTTTTGCGGCTGAAACGGGCCCGGTATTGTCCGGGTGTGTCGGCGACATACACCGCGGCCGTTGCGCCAGGGATCACCACCCCGTTTTTTTCCCATTGATAGGCGTAAAATCCATCGGCGAGCTCCATGCGTACACCCCTGCCGTTAGT
>DASVOT010000334.1:0-7573 GCA_036383235.1 Chryseosolibacter sp. | reverse complement strand
GGTGAGCGCGGATTGGCCGACCGGCTCACCCTTGTAGTGAGTCGATGTAAAAACCCGGTAAATATTTTCCTGCTGTCCCTGACCTCGATCGTAGTTTAATTCGAAGAAGGCATACTGAAAGATCAACAATGCTGCGGCCATGCTGGCGGTGAGTCCGAAAAGGTTGACAACGCTGAAGAGTTTGTCGTGTCTCAGCGTGCGAAATGCCAGGCGGAGGTTGTTGCGAAGAAGTTGCATATTCATGAATTTCATTTTGAGGGCATTACAAGCTAAAGGCGTTGCGCTCCTGGCCCTCCATGAGAATAATCCCGCAGGAGGTCAAATGTACAATTATCGCAGGATCAATACCATTCCGTAAATGTCGGGGGGAGCCGCAACCGGCCTTCCAGGTCGCTGCCCGATTCTGTCCGGTCTTACGCGCTTGATTAACAGACTTCGCAAATCCACAAAAAATAATCAGACGAAATGTCAAAAAAACTTAGCCATCAGGGGATACTTTCCGTATATGTACTTTGAAATACAAAGTACTTTGAAATTTATCTAAAAAATACTCTATTTACGTTATGGAAACAATTGCAGACCTCCCCGTGACACCGGCGTTTTCTGTTGAAAACGATCGGAAGAGTAGCTCCCCAGACCGGACAACATTGCTCGGATACGTCATACTCGGGGTTTCGGCCGGGCTTTATGGCCTGGAAGAATATTACGATGTGCGCAGGGGTGATGATACTTTCACCATCTTCTTTATTCATTATTTTATAGCCCTGGCCTATGTAATCATACTCTTTGTAAACAAATCATATGGTATCCGCCGATCCTGGCGCAGCGAAAAAATCTACAAAACGGTCGTCTTGTTGAATCTGTTTCTGGTCAGCGCCTACGCTCTGAACCGCGAACTCCCGGTTTTCGAAGAGTCGGTTCCCTGGTTTTGCCTTTATCTCGTTCTTATGTCCTCAGTGACGTTGAGCTATCGCTACTTTGAAAGGCTGCCAAGGGCTGTTAACTATGTCCAGCATGCTCTTTTAGGAAGCGCCCTCCTGTTGTATCTCTACCTGGCGATTTATGTCGCTGATTTCTACATGCTCGGTTCCGTTGGGGTTATTTTGTTCGGCGTAGGCGGGCACATATTCGTTCCGCTACTATTATTTTTCAGTGTCGTTCGCTTGCTGATGGTCACCCATCGCAAAAAGAATATCGGGGCCCGTCCGGTAATTGCAGGTGTCCTGATTTCTGTCGCCTTCGTGACGGGCTTCGCTGTCAAATGGAATGCGCGTGTTAAAGCCATTGATCGACTCGCAAATCAATCCGTGATTCATTCCGATACGGAACTACCCGTCTGGGTGAAGGTTGCACAAACGGTGGATAACGATTGGATAACCGAACGTATATTAAAGTCGAAGCTTGTATACACCATCTCCAATAATCACTTCCACTGGGATTTCTTCGGCAACGGCAACGATTGGGATGAGAAGAGAAAGCATGACCCGCTGGTGTTCATTACAGGCGGCATCAGTAGAAGCTCGCTGTCGGACGACGATCGAAAGAACATCCTCAAGGCAACAACGGATAGCAGACACAAGGCGGAAGAGAGATTGTGGGCAGGTGACAACCTCAGCACAGCCTACATTGTAACAGACGTCGATATTTATCCTGAACTTCGGATTGCCTACTCGGAGCACTATCTGAATATACGGAACAACGCTCTTAATAGCGATCGCTGGTGGGGTAACACGGAAGAGGCAATTTACACATTCCAACTTCCTGAAGGATCGGTTGTGACATCGCTGTCGCTATGGGTGGATGGCAACGAAGAGAAAGCGATCCTCACCTCCAGACAGAAGGCAGCGGCGGCCTACACCACGGTTGTGGGCCGCGAAGCGCGCGATCCATCGGTGGTGCGCTGGCAGGAGGGGAATACCATCTCCGTCAGGGTGTTTCCATGCACTCCGCAGGAGGAAAGGAAGTTCAAAATCGGGATCACATCGCCGTTGCCGGTTGTCGGGAACAAGGTCGCGTACAGGAACGTCACGTTCAGAGGCCCAAATGCCGGTTCAGCTACACAGCTATCACGGGTCCGGTTTGTCGGCGAAACGCCGAACACCGGACTTCCGGATGGATTCACGAGAAACCTCAAAGGTGAATATATCAGGGAGGGGGAGTACGATCCCGATCTCACCATCACGATGGATGCGCTGCCCATCAGGACAAACCAATTTTCTTTTGACGGCTTTAGATACTCGCTCTCGGATTTAGACCCTGCCATGTCGGAGGTCGTGTTCACGGATATCTATCTTGACATCAATAAGAGCTGGACCTCCGGTGAGATTGCATCGCTTTATCCATTGCTAACGGATTATAATGTTTACGCTTATGCAGAGAACGACCTTATACGTCTCTCATCCGAAAATTGGGCCGGTATTACCGACGGCTTAAAGAAGACTAATTTTTCACTGTTCCCGTTTCATCACATAAAAGACCGCGAGCGGTCAATTGTCATTACGAAGGGTGAAGAATTATCTCCTTTTCTACGCGACTTCAAAACCAGTGCGTTTGCCGACGGTATCAGTCGGTATTTTAGGGAAGGGAGGAAAGTCTATGTATTTAACCTGGAAGGTGGTATGTCGACCTATATCAAGTCCCTGAAGGAGCTTCGCGCTTTTAATTTTGCGGACGGAAATACGACTGTGCTGTTGACTCTGCTTAAAAACAAGACATTCCCTATGACCATTGAATCCGGCGAACGGATTGTGTTGCACCAGTCCGATATGGTGATCGAAAGGAAGGAAAGCAACGAGGTCCCTATGAAGGACAATGCCCCAGACCACCTCGCACGGCTTTTCGCTTACAACAATATTATGCGCCAGGTTGGAGCGAACTTCTTCAAAGATGATTTCATAAACGAGAAGCTTGTTGATGAAGCCGCTACCGCTTACGTGGTCTCTCCTGTGTCGAGCCTGATCGTACTGGAGACAAAGAAAGATTATGAGCGGTTTGGGATCACGGATAAGGAAAACAGCCTTCACAATGCTACCCGGAATTCATCGGGGGCGGTTCCCGAGCCGCATGAATGGGCTTTGATTATCGTGTTTCTCCTGTTCGTCGCCTTCCACGTTCTTCGTTACGGGCGGCTGAAATCAGCATCTGCTCAAAAATGATTCCGGCAGCAATTGAAACGAGGACCGGGCGTATAACAGTGCTCGCCCTTCTATTGGTGATCGGGTTCAGCGGAGGAGTGTTTGTTTTTTCGCTCCCTTATTTTTCCAACACCAACGTCTGGATAGGATTTTGCCTTTTTCCGGTTTCTGTCCTGATTGTCGGCCCACGGCGAAATAACATGGTCTATGTTGTCCTCCTTATATTCTTTGCGGCCATGGCACTGGTTTATCACACTCGTATCTTTTACTTCTTCTCGCTCGCTTTCTATTTTCTCTGGCTTTTTGAACTGCTCGCGGGAAGGCTTAATACCCTCATTCTATTCCTGATTGTCTTCATGTCGCCGTTTTTCGTCCAGGTGGTCACCATACTTGGCTTTCCGCTGAGGCTGTTGTTGAGCGCTTATGCTGCGGCATTCTTGAACCTCCTGAAAGTAAATGTGCAAGCGGAGGGTAATGTGATGATCCTGGGCGATTCCATATTCAGTGTCGATGAAGCATGCATGGGGTTGAATATGGTTGTGATGAGCATGCTGATGGGTGTCTTTGTCCTGGCATTCCGTTATCGTATTTCAGGTACTACACTCGGGCTGTTTGCGTCGGTAATTTTTTTCACTGCAACGTTTGTATTGAACGTGATCACCAACGTGATCCGGATAATGGTGCTTGTTTATTTTCGCATTCCTCCCCAGAATCCAATGCATGATTTTCTGGGTGTTGTTTGCCTTGTTTTCTACACTGTCATCCCCCTTTACTTTCTCGGCGGCTGGCTTGTGCGGAAGTACGGCAAACCGCGGAAGGATTCCCCGGAGGGGTGGTTTGTCAGCAGGTGGAGTTTTGTTCTTGTCGCCATTCTTCCTCTTTTAGTTCTGTGGACAGGAACAAGAATTGAAACGCGTCTCAATTCTGCGGGCGTGGGTCATGCAAATGTACAATTCGGTAACCTGAGGCCAGAACAGTTAGAGGATGGTATTACGAAACTATCGACTGAGACCCTGCTCATCTACGTGAAGACCATCCCGGAATTTTTTACGGGAGAGCATACTCCGCTCATGTGCTGGAAGGGCAGTGGTTACGAGTTTTCCGGGGTAGCAACTGCAACCGTTGCAGGTGTTGCAATCTATAAAGGCAGATTGGTTAGAGACGGCAAGTCCCTTCACACCGCATGGTGGTACAGCAACGGAGAGACCAGGACTATCAGCCAGGTAGAATGGCGTCTGCGGATGCTGAAAGGGGAAGCGCGATTCTGTCTGATCAATGTTACCGCTGACAATGAGCAGATGTTAATGGAGTCGATAAAGTCGATGTTCACCACGACCCCCCTGATCATTAAAAGCTGATGTAAGACATGCGTGGCATGGTTGGCAAATTGGCGATTCAGCAGGTGTCCGCCTGAAAGAGAAAGAACGCGGCATGGATTTGAAATTGCCTGTCTTTCTGAGCTGGATTTTATGGTTAATTTTCTATCTTCCGGTCATAAACGAACAAGTATATGACAAAGAACTCTGATCCCTCACGAAGAAAATTCATCAAGCAGGCTGCAATTGCTTCCTCTGTTTTTATTGTGCCCAGGCATGTGCTCGGCGGCGTTGGTTTTACCGCGCCCAGCGATCAACTCGTCCTCGCTGCGATCGGAGCGGGAGGGAAGGGCACCGGCGACATCAAGTACGCCTCCGTTAACGGACGTGAAAGAGTTGCTGCCTTGTGCGACGTCGATTTTTCCGGCTCTGCCAAACGTTCGGTTGAGAATTTCCCGAAGGCCAAATTGTACAACGACTACCGCGTAATGCTCGACCAGGAAAAAGACATCGACGCGGTGACGATCTCCACTCCCGATCATGTGCACGCGCCGGCAGCAACTTTTGCCATGCAGCGCGGAAAACACGTCTATGTGCAGAAGCCGATGACCAATAACATCCGCGAAGCCCGTATCCTCACCGAGATGGCACGCGAGAAGAAAGTCGTTACGCAGATGGGGAACCAGGGAGGATCAAATCCGCTGCTGGGGATGGTGCAGGGCTGGATCGATTCCGGGAAACTGGGAAAGATTTCGAAGGTGCAGATCTGGACGAACCGCCCCGTGTGGCCGCAGGGTTTTGCCATGCCGGCGCCGGATGAGAGCAAGAAGCCCAAGGATTTGTATTGGGATCTCTGGCTTGGTCCTGCAGCATACAGGCCGTACACCCCCAATCTTCATCCGTTCAGCTGGCGCGGATGGTGGGAGTTTGGCACGGGCGCTTTGGGCGATGTCGGCTGCCATCTGATCGACATTCCTTTCCGCACACTCGGATTGAAATATCCGACCGACGCGGAGTGCAGTGTCAGCTCGATCTATTCAGATATGTGGACACCGGATTATCATCCTGAAGGATGCCCGCCTTCCTCTTTCATTACGCTTCACTTTGCCGCGACGGCCAAGAGCAAAGCCCCGATCGAAATGACCTGGAGCGACGGCGGTATCAGGCCGTCACGTCCGGCGATCATTCCCCCCGACCAGGACTTCGGCGGCACCAATAGCGCCAACGGTGTGCTCATTATGGGTGACAAAGGTTTGATCACCACCAACATCAACGACAGCTCGCCAATGATGCCGAAGCTCTACCTGTATGATGGCACCACGGAGTTCGGACCTGAAACCGGGTCTACCGACGAGCCGGAATACGGACACCAGCGCAAGTGGGTCGACGCCTGCAAGGCCGGCTTCGGCAGCAAAGAGCATAAGGCACTCACTTCGTCGTTCGACTACGCCGGACCCATGACCGAAACGGTATTGATGGGAAACCTGGCCATCCGCAGCTACATGCTGAGGCGAGATGTCGGCAACAACAAAACGGAGTTTTACGGTCGCAAGAAATTGCTGTGGGATGGAGAGAAGATGAAGATCACCAACTTCGAAGACGCCAACCAGTTTGTGGGACGGAGCTACCGGCAGGGATGGGAGGTGTAGCCGCATCGTTGCATGAACGTCCGACGGCCGTGCCGTTGCGCGGACACCCGGAATTCATTTCGACAACGAGTCAATCTAAACAGGTCAGTCACTGACCGTCATGGGATACTTACCGGAAATCTTCCGGTAAGTACCCCTGGCTCAACCGGAACCAACCCGGGATGCAGGTCTCTGAAGCCATTGCGTCCGGACCCGCGTTCCCTATAATTAACTAGCCCGTTCCGTCGTCTCTTTCGGTATGGGGAACAATCGAGGTAGTGATGACCCGCTGCTTCTGATTTGCGCCTTTTTCTTACATTGATCCTGATTCTATGAAGAGACGGGTGAAAAATCATTCTGCAAAGGGGGCGGCCCCGGAGGTCAGTCTCGAGCAGGTGGCAGAAGAAGCCAATAATCCGCTGCATCGCGCCAACGAGCAAATCAGGCGCTGGATTGAGAACGAATGGACGATGGCGGCTATCAGCTTTGTTCTGCTGGTTGCGGGACTTGCACTCGAGTTTGTTGCTGAACCGGCAGGGTTCACCGGCGCGGTTCGTCTCATTTGGTATGTGGTTGCGTATGTGCCGGTTGGCTTTCCGGTGGTGAAGAGAGGAATCCTACTCGCCTTCAGAGGAGAAATATTTACAGAGTTTTTTTTGATGAGCATTGCCACCTTCGGCGCCTTTTATGTCGGGCGATATCCGGAAAGCGTGGCAGTCATGTTGTTCTATACTGTCGGCGAGTTGTTCCAGGGCGCGGCGGTGAATCGGGCGCGGCGCAGCATCAAAGCGGTGCTCGATGTTCGTCCGGAGACGGCCTCAGCGCTGAGGAACGGCGAATATGTTACTGTCCATCCGGGGGACATTGCAGTGAACGAGAGAATCCGGATCAGGGCAGGTGAGCGCGTTCCCCTGGATGGCGAGATGCTCAGCGAAGGCAGCTCCTTTAACACGTCGGCGCTGACAGGCGAGAGCAAGCCCTCGACCATTGACAAGGGCGAAACCGTGCTTGCCGGTATGATCAACGAGGGTCGCCTGGTCGAGCTGAAGGTGACGAAGCTTTTCAATGACAGCTCGCTTTCCAGAATTCTCACGCTCGTGCAGAATGCGCAAGGGCGGAAGGCGAAGACGGAGTTATTCATCAGGCGATTTGCCAGGGTTTACACGCCAATCGTTGTTTTTCTTGCGGCAGGTGTCACCGCTCTGCCGTATTTTTTTGTCGACCATTATGTTTTCACCGATTGGTTATATCGCGCGTTGATCTTCCTGGTGATCTCTTGTCCCTGCGCGCTGGTCGTAGCTATTCCCCTCGGTTATTTCGGCGGCATCGGCGCCGCGTCACGCAACGGCATTCTTTTCAAGGGGTCGACGTATCTTGACCGCATGACGCGGGTCGGCATAGTGGTGATGGACAAGACCGGAACGCTCACGAAAGGAGTATTCAGGGTGCAACGGGCCGTCAGCATCGGAGTAAAAGAGGAGAGGACATGGCTTCC